>JAPLHX010000315.1 GCA_026389415.1 Coprothermobacterota bacterium
TTGCGGACACGAATTCTGTTTTGATAGAAGACAACAATACAACCCTTTTCCAACATTTCTGTCAAAGTCGTTAGATTTGCCAATAAAACTTGTATTTGTCTTTCAGGTCGGCGGGTTGTAAAGCCTAGCTGCCGATTTCAAGCCCTCTGCCACCAGTGGAGATAAGGCGTTATCGATCAAGAATTTCATGCCTGCATTATTAATGGTTATTTACGTTCACGGAGTGCTTCCGCAGCATACTGCAGGGTTTCACGAATGTCATCCTCTTCAAGGTCTGGATAAGCTGCCAGAATCTCTTTCTCATTCATTCCTTCCGCCATCATGCCAACAATCGTGGCCACAGGAATCCGTAAGTCACGGATACATGGCACCCCATTCATCTTGGTTGGATCGATGGTAATCCGTCGAAAGCTCATGATATTCACAGCTCTAGCTGGAAGCGAATCGCTTCGAGGATCTCTTGACGCAAGTTCGCTTCAACCAGTTCACCCAGATCCTGTTCCAGCCTGCTTCTGTCCAACGTGCGGATTTGGTAGCACAATGCGATCGAATCTATTTTCAGACCGGTCACGCTGGTTGGCAGCAAGACTTCGTTGGGATAAATGCAGCGCGCGGCAGACTTGCGAGAGGTTAGAGGAATCACATTGACCACCGGTAAAATTTGGTTTATTCGCTCCCGGCTGATGACAAGCACGGGACGCTTCCCTGCCTGTTCTGAACCTTTGGCCGGATCCAGCGAAGCGAGGAAGATATGCCATTGGTAGTTCATTGGGTTGGTTCCCACCACTGGGCGTCTGCACCGGCGAAGGCGTTCATGGCTTCTCGCAAATCGTTCATGAAAAGAGCGTCATTCCCGGCTTGCTCCATTTGCGCGAGTTTGTCCGCTGCAACAGGTGATGGCAAGCGTTGCTTGAGTGTCTCTTCTACTAATGCAAATTCCTCCAACGGCAAAATAACCCCAACCGGATTACCCGCCGCATCTGTAATAAATTGTCGTTTAAGAACAGTCCTAGCCATCTTTCACCTCCACTGCTTATCGCGTTCACGCGACGATACAAGTGCACTATATCACGATATCGGCATTCAAACGGTATCCACAACCAAGGTAAAGCTCTCAGACAATTCAAAGCCCTTTGCTTTTCCCTTCAGCCTTCAGCCTGGCTTTCTCAACCCGCCTTCCCTCACGGATTCCCAAGAGCCAAAGGCCAAGTGCCTGCCTCGAAAGCCTGCCCTCGAGCCCTTCGCTTCGCTCAAGGGTAAACTCCGCGACGAAGGAGCCCTTCGCTTCGCTCAAGGGTAAACTCCGCGACGAAGGAATCTTGCCGTTGCTCCCCTCTTGTCATCCTGAGCCCTTCGCTTCGCTCGAGGGTAAACTCCGCGACGAAGGATCTTGCCCCTATGTCATCCTGAGCGAAGCGAAGGGAAGTGAAGGAAAGCGAAGGAATCTTACCTCTACCGTCGAGTCACGGCTTCAGGCCAGAACCTTCGCGGCGGTTAGATGCGGGGAGCGGATGACCCGCAATCAATCAGTGTAAAAGTGAGGCCTTAGTTCCTGATCCGGTATGTACTGGCATGCCTGCCGGAAAATAGCTCGCAGGGTGCCGGTATCGAGTTCCCTGTGACGCGGAATCGTCAACATCTATTTCTGTCCTTGCGGGCCAATACGCCGCAACTTGACGTGACTGCCTGCTTGGGCACGTACGATGAAACCAAAGTCTTCCAGGATTTGAATGATCGCGGATCCTGAGAGGCGGCACAGTTTAGGCAACCACCGACCCCATCTCCATCGTAACCAATAGTAGGGGGTGAGAGGCCAGCCCCATCTCTGCCAGATCCTCACCCTCTAAATGAAGTTGAATCGCTTCTCGAAGGTTCTGCACCGTTTCATCCAGCGTTTGGCCCTGGGTGACCACAGCCAGGGTGAGACACTCGGCCACGTACCCCGATTCATCTCCTGGATAAATCACTGCCTGGATCGTGTAGCGTTGCGCCATTTTGTCTCCAAAGTTTTTCTTAAATACGAATACTATTCTATACCTTGTGAACTCGAGTACAATCGGCCAACCTGCCCAACCCGACCACGATCCCTCGTTTTTGTCAAATCACATCCCATAGCACGGCGTCTCGCACGCCATTTGCTCAATCAGGTGGAGCATCCTAGTTCCTCCACGGAGTAACGCAGGGCGTGCACAACAGCCATTCTTGAAGGTCCCACTCGAACCAATGTGCGCCCTATCAAAAAAGAAAGACATTGCGGGGGGATACCACCCTCGCATGCCAGCGCGTCCGCCACCACTCTACACAACTTCGCGTCATACCAATTTCCGCAGCTCCCCCACGATCTGTCCGCTCTGGTCGAAGCGGATCTCGCAGCACGGCACCGCGCCGGCCATTCGCCCGATCGGGTCGAGGGTTCGCTGGATGGGATTTACGGGTTTTTCAGACACTCGTCGTGGTTATCCACGTTGCGCAAAACACAAATGGTTTCGCCACCGGCATCTTTCTCATAATGTACCGTAAAACGGTATTTCTGATCTAGGCGCGCTTCCCAGATGCCGTCTCGTCCTTGCAGTTTTTTCACTTCCAGCGATGGATGGCGCTGGTCTTGCCCAAACAAGGCCAAGGCTTTGAGCATTTTCCGTTGAGTATTAGCCGGCAGCGACCGAAAGGCTTCCAGAAAGCGTTCGGTGCGACGGAATATCACCGCTTATCTTCGCGCAAATCAGCGATCAGATCGTCCATGCCGGCGAAGTCCCGGTAATGCCCATCGATCAGGTCATCGTCAGCCTTGCGCTCACCATCCTGCCAACGACGCGTCCAGAAATAGGCCTGCGAACGTTTCACCGCAATTTGTGGAACTAAGCGCACGGTTCCATCGGCTTCCACAACCACTTCAAGCAGGTCGCCTTCCTTCAGATTGGCTTTGCTGCGGACGGCAGCCGGCAACGTGATTTGACCATTACTTCTCACTTGCAAGACTGTCTCTGGCATTGTAACCTCCAGGTTCTCATATTTGCGAAATCTGACAAGGCGATGATAACACGATGGACTCAGAGCATATTCGTAAGCTGTTCTCGGTCGCTTCTGATAAAGGGACAGCTTGTTCATACCCCTGGCATACCACGGCAGGGTCCGTTAGTGGGTTGGGGTCAAGTCTTGATTTTTGGCATTCCTTCCGGATCCGGCTGAAGGACTAAGTCAGGCTGAAGGATGGGGCCACACCTACTGCCAGACCCTTCGCAAAGGCAGCTCAGGGAGACAAAGAGAGGTATCGTCCTGAGCCCCATCCTGTCATCCTGCGCGAAGCGAAGGATCTTGCCCCTATGTCATCCTGAACGCCCTCCTGTCATCCTGAGCGAAGAGAAGGATCTTGCCCCTATGTCATCCTGAGCGAAGAGAAGGATCTTGCCTGTGGCTTTTGGCATGAAAGGACGAACTGCCAGACCCTTCGCGAAAACGGCTCAGGGAGACAAAGAGAGGTATCGTCCTGAGCCCTTCGCTTCGCTCAAGGGTAAACTCCGCGACGAAGGAATCTTGCCCCTATGTCATCCTGAGCGAAGAGAAGGATCTTGCGTCAGCGAAGCATCTGGCCTCTATGTCATCCTGAGCGAAGAGAAGGATCTTGCCTTTGAATTGTAGGACGAACTGCCAGACCCTTCGCAAAGGCGGCTCAGGGTGACATATGGTGGGCGGCTCAGGGTGACATATGAGAAATGGGGACTGGCTCGTTTTCTGCTGTTCGAAAAGGTGCCTGTACCAATTTCTTCAGGAAATGGCTCTGGGAGCCGCTGAAAAAGTAGCCTGTCTCAATTTCCTGTCGCTGTCCCCATTCCTGTCCTATTCATATCAGGTTGATGAAATCCGCAATGTCCATCCGCGCCTGCTTAAGAATATGCGACAAGGTGGAGCGTTTGATCGGTCTGTGCGCAGGTACGGTCAATTTCAACGTCTCGGTGAGGGTGCGCTTCTGGAGGCGGACGTGACTGCCCTTCTGTCGGACCACAACCCATCCGTCTCGCTGCAAGGCGCGGATGACTTGCTCGTAAGGCAGGCTGGGAACCTTGTTCAGACGGCCACTTCCGTGAGTTCAGCATTAGGCGCGAAATCACAGTCGTCTTCTACGGGTTCCAGATAGAGAGCAATCGCCTCGCGGATGTTCGCCAATGCCTCCTCTTTTGTGTCGCCTTCGGAAATACAACCGGGAAGAGCGGGAACAATC
>JAPLHX010000215.1 GCA_026389415.1 Coprothermobacterota bacterium
GTCTCCAGCACGGCCCATTCGGGAGTGATCGTTACTTCCATTCCTGATTTATCCAACGCTTTGACGCGGAATGACTGTTCATCATTTACCGCTAGATTTACTGAGGCGGGCATGATGTCGATTTTGGCAACTACGGCTCCGGCAACGATGGAAAGAGTTGCAGTGGCAGTCTTATCTCCGCTTTTGGTCGTGGCAGTTGCCATAATTTCTCCATCCCCTGCGGAGGACGGTTTAAAAACTCCTGCGGTGTCAATTGAACCCAATGTCTCCGGGATCACCGACCAGGAGATATCAGAAAGTGGCATTTCTTTCTGGTCGCTTATGGTGCCGATCGCGGTGAAGGTTTGGCTGGAATTCACTGTCATTTTCGCGCTGGACGGATCTATTCTCATGGAAACGATTTCAGCTGGCGGCGTCGCGTTCCATCCCGTCAAGATGTAATAGATGATGACAGAAAGGGCAGCAAGGACGACCAGGATTCCAGCAAAAATCAAAGGCAATTTGGAGGAACTGCGCTCTCGCCGGCGGCGGGAATTGCGTAAAGAATATTTCTTCTCGCTAGGAGCAGCGGTCAAAAGTTCACCGCAGTGATTGCAATATTGGCTTCCTTCTGGGTTTTGGCGTCCGCATTTCGTGCAAAACATGGGGAAACCCCCCTTTTCTGTGCGCATTGCTTTACGCACCGCCTTATTGTATAGAACCTGTCCATTCTTGACCATCCGGAAAGTCCACCGTGGTACAATAGCAAACAAACACAAGGGAGGCACAACCGATGTTCACTGCTCGAGCAAAAGCATTGGGAATGTGCATTATGATTTTAGCGCTTGTCACTTTCGGCATCGCCGGATGCGGTGGGAACAGTAGCGAGTCTCCGGCCGAAACCGGAACTCTGATCGGAGTAGTTTACGATAGCCAGAATACCGCAGTCCTTGGCGGGGTGAAGGTCAGTTACGGTACGGACTTGTTTACGACAAGCTCCCCTCGTGGCGTCTTCGAATTAGTCGCTTTACCCTATGGCTCATTGGAAATCTCCTTTTCCAAACAGGGTTACAAGGTGTCAAACCGAACCGTTGATTTGAAAGAGCCAAAAATGTTCGTAGAGATTTTGCTCGACATCGACCAATCCCTTGCTAACACCCTCGTTGACGAAGTAAAACTCCGAAAAGACCCAAATCTCAATGGTGAGATTCTAGAGGTCCTGGCTAAAGAGACGAAACTGGTCCTTACAGGGGAGATCAACAAGGGATGGTACGGAGTGATAGCTGCCGAGAAGAATGGATGGGTCTGGGGTGGCTACTTACGTTCCACCGATGTGAAGATCCCCCGTATGGAGATTCTCGCTGATGGCAAACTATATAAAGAAGCCAACTCCACGGAAGGAATCGAGGATATTTTCGCTGGAATTCCAGTGATTGTGACCGGAACTAGCAGTTCTTGGACGAAAATCCTGCTGCCGAGCGGAGCAGAAGGATGGTTAGAAACAACCGCCTTAACCGGTTAACATGACAAAACGCTCCTCCCCGCAAAGTTCCCCACAACTGGGACACCGATCCAACCCCATGGCGGACCGGGAAAAAAGGGCCGCTCAAACCCGATCTGCCGTCTCGCGCCTTGGCGATGAAGATCGGCAACTTCAAGACTTGATTCGCAAGACACTGATTGAGGATCCAGTCCTTTGGAGTGATGACATAGCGATCCGGGTGAAACAAGGACGGGTGATCTTAGAGGGTGTCGTTGAATCGCACGCGCAAAGGGAACGCGCGGAAAGCGTGCTTTCCGGCTTGCTAGGTGTCAAAGCGGTGGAAAATGATTTGGTGGTAAGCCAAAGCCACAGTTTCTCTGAAAAGCAAGTCTTCGATTTCGCCAACCAGGCTATGTCTGCAGCTCCATTCGCCACGCGAGATGTGAGCCTCTCGCTGCGGAACGGTATCCTATCGATCAACGGGCACGTGGATACACTCTGGGAAAAGCTTAAACTTATTGAACTGTTGGATCCTCTCCCAGGAATCAAAGAAACGGTCAGCCAACTTAAAATCGGGTATGAGAACCCACCTGACGAGGTAAGCCTAAGGAATAAGGTGATTTTAGCGATCTCAGAGCTACCCCGCTTGAAAGTGCAAGACCTAAAAGTGAGAGTCGTTCATGGAACGATCTACTTAAAAGGCGAAGCCGACCTGGCCAAGGACAAGCAATCACTACTCGAAAAAGTAGCCAGAGTGAAAGGCGCCAAAGAAATTGTGGATGAAATCGAATCTCGGCACGGGGAAACGATGGAAAATGACCTACGACGCAAACTGGAAATTGCCTTCCGGGACGAACCCCGCTTGGCCGGAGCTCAGCTGCAATTCGATCTGGCCGGCGCAACCCTTTTCTTGAGGGGAGTTGTCAGGTCCGGCAGACAACTGTACGTGATCGAAGAAATACTACAGGAAATTCCAGCGATCCGGCGGGTCATTAACGAGATTCTCATTCGCACTTAGCTATCATTCGTTGGCCCCTAAGCCTTTCCTGTGGTAGAATCACACTATGCCTGCGCGATATTCGCATGCCGAAATCCAGACTCTCTGGACAGAAGAAACCCAATACAGACGATGGCTTCAAGTGGAAATGGCAGTTTGCCAGGCCCGCTGGGAAGCGGGTGAAATACCCACCGATTCTTGGCTGAGGATGCAGGAACGGGCAGGTTTTGGCTCGGTTGATGAGGTTGCTCAGCTGGAAAAAGAGACCCATCATGACCTCGTCGCTTTCCTTCGTGCCATCGAACCGCGATTGGGGGAGGATTTTCGTTATTTTCATCAAGGACTGACCTCACAAGACATCAAGGATACGACATTTTCTCTCCAATGCCAGCGTGCCGGTGAGATCATTTCCAAAGATATCCAAGTGCTGATGAATCGGATTTATGCTTGTGCAGACCGTGAAAAACACACAATCATGGTTGGCCGCACACATGGTATGCAGGCAGAACCGATTACGTTCGGGTTGAAACTGCTACGTTTTGGGGAGGAATTCCGCCGACACAGCAAGCGAGTAGAAAATGCCATTGCAGAGGTGTCGGTAGGGAAAGTTTCCGGCGCCGTAGGCACCTATGGACATATTCCGATCCCTATCGCGGAACGAGCATGTTCCATTTTGGGACTTCAACTCCTGCTTGTGACCTCACAGATCATTCCTCGCGACATCTATGCCTACTTCTTCTCTGTGCTTGCCCTCCTCGCAAGTAGCATCGAAAACGTAGCCACTGAAATCCGCCACCTGCAACGGACGGAGGTAGCTGAAGTCGAGGAACCCTTTACTCGAGGACAAATGGGTTCTTCTGCGATGCCGCACAAGCGCAACCCGATCTTGTGCGAACGACTTTGTGGTCTGAGCCGATGGGTGCGCTTTCAAGCAGCAGCCCACCTGGAAAACATACCAAGCTGGCATGAGCGTGATCTTAGCCATTCTTGCTTGGAGCGGCTTTCTGCACCAGCCATTACGGAAACGATCGGCTATATGCTTCAATTGCTGGCGAATGTAGTCGAAGGTTTGCAGGTCGATCCGGAGCGAATGCTTGTGAACATGGAGCTCTCTTACGGCACGGTTTTCTCTGAGTCATTGTTGCTTACCCTTGTCCAAAAAGGGATGCCCAGAAGCCTAGCCAGCCAAAAAGTCCAGGCTCTGGCGTTTCGGGCCCTGCGAGAGAAAACCTCGCTGCGCACGCTGATCGAACAAGATCCTGAGATCTTCCCGTTGGTGACTGAGTGTCTGGATCATTTGGTTTCCAATGACTCTCTTACTCATCGAATCAATGAGATTTTTGCCAGGTCTCGCGGGAGATACTAAATGTACGTTCTAGAGCAAATAAGCTCCGAGGTTTCCTCGGAGCTCAAACAGCTTTCCCCACTCCAGGCTCCTGCCATTGCATGGGAAAAAGGCAATAACCTGGCGGATCTATCCACTGCTTTTGCGTTCCAGGCTGCCAAGATCTATCAAAAATCACCGGTAGCCATTGCGCAATTCCTAGCCAAGAAATTGTCCGAGAAAACGAATTGGCTTACATTTCTACCGCATGAACGCGGCTTTCTGAATTGCAACTGGCAACCGGAGGGCATTTATCAGGTTCTAAAACAAGCATCGGAAATGGGACCGGAATATGGAAAACGATCGAAGGAACCAGAGAGAAAAGCGAATATAGAATTTTGCAGTGCCAATCCCACGGGTCCCATCCACTTGGGCAACGCACGCGGCGCTGCGATTGGCAGTGTTCTGGCTAATTTGCTCGAAACGTTGGGTTGGCAGGTTACGCGCGAGTACTACTTTGATGATTACGGAACACAGGTTGATGCTTTTGTTCTCTCCCTGGAGGCACGATATTTTCAAGCGCTGGGAAAGCCATGTCAATTTCCAGAAAATGGTTACCAAGGTCAGTATGTACGGGACATCGCCAATGAGGTTGTTCAATTACAAGATCATGCGATCCTGAACAAAGATTCCGAATCTCGATTGGCATTCTTCCGTGAATACGGTTTGGGGAAAATGTTAGAGCAGCATCGAAAAACCACTTCCCGGATGGGAATTGATTATGATGCTTGGGTCAGTCAGAGCTCACTCGATCGGGACGGATGGCTTGTGCAAGTGATACAGGCTCTAGAAAAGCGAGGAGTGCTTTTCAGAAAGGACGGAGCGGTGTGGTTTCGCTCCACGCAATTTGGTGACGACAAAGATCGGGTAGTGATCCGGTCCAATGACGAACCCACCTACTTAGCATGGGATATGGCATACCATTTGAACAAACGAGCTCGCGGAGCAAAACTCTTAATTGATGTTTGGGGTCCAGATCATCATGGGTACGTTCCCCGCGTGAAAGCGTTTTGGCAAGCCCTCGGTTATGAAGAAGCGGATCTTCAATTGCTGATTTATCAGATGGTTCACTTATTCGACAAAGGAGCGGAGGTCTCTATGTCACGCCGCTCTGGAGATTTTGTCACATTAGATGAAGTTTTAGATACAGTGGGAAAGGATGCAACGCTATTTCTACTAGTCGATCGGAGTTTAGATTCAAACATGGATTTCGATTTGGATTTGGCTCGACAGCATTCGCTCTCCAATCCCGTCTACTACGTGCAATACGCCTACACTCGCGCACTCGCACTTGAGCGAGAAGCGGCAGTGCGCGAGATTGAAATCCCGCCTCCCGATCCTGAGCTGTGCAGGATTTATACTTCGTCAGAGCGGAACCTTGTGACGATGATTGCCATGATGCCCGAGGAAATCCTGCGCGCGGCACTGACCTTCTCACCGATGCGCATCGCCAACTATGCCAAAGATTTAGCCGGTCAGTTTCATGCCTTCTATCACGATGAAAGGGTTCTGGGGGCGAATCCCCCTGATCAAGCAGCTCGGCTCGTATTGGTGCGAGCCGTTCGTATCGTATTGGCAAACACATTGGCAATCTTGGGGCTTTCAGCTCCAGAACATATGTGATTACAAAAAGAATAGAAAGGAGAATCACATGGGAAAGGGTAATCCGTTTGGTACCCACCGAGTGATCGAACCCCAAGGAGCAATGCCTCAGGCCGCTTGGAAACTAGATAATAATTTTTCTCAAATCTATGACAACGAAATCTTAGTGGATGTGGAACGGTTGAATATCGATGCTGCAAGCTTCACGCAACTGGAAAGGGAGGCAGGGGAGGATCCGCAAAAGATCGCCGGACAAATCAAAAAGATCGTCAAGGACCGAGGCAAGATGCATAACCCCGTCACGGGTTCCGGTGGAATGTTCATTGGCACGGTGCGGGAAATTGGAAAGGCGATCCAGAATCATCGCGATCTGAAACATGGCGAATACATTGCCTCGCTGGTTTCTCTCTCCCTTACCCCCCTTTCCCTCAAGCGCATAAAAAAGATTGATCTAGAAAAAGACCAGGTAGAAATAGAGGGGCAAGCGATCCTCTTCGAGTCGGGCGTTTACGCTAAGCTTCCGCAAGACCTTCCTGCGCATCTAGCCCTGGCTGTGCTGGATGTTGCCGGTGCACCAGCCCAGACCGCAAGATTGGTAAAGCCGGGCGATACGGTGTTGGTGATTGGTGCGGGCGGTAAATCGGGTTTACTTTGCTTATACGAAGCAAAAAAGCGAGCCGGTGTAACGGGGAAAGTGATTGGACTTGGACACAGTGAGAACAGCACGGATCGAATCCGCGAATGCGGATTCGCCGATCTGGTGATCCAGGGGGACGCGTCTAAGCCTTTGGAAATCTACGAAAAACTGATGGCAGCTACGCTTGGAAAATTGGTCGATGTCACCATCAATTGTGTAAATATCCCAGGAACGGAAATGGCATCAATTCTAAGCACAAGGGAGGGTGGAACGGTGTATTTCTTTACCATGGCTACCAGCTTCACGGCAGCTGCCTTGGGAGCGGAGGGGATTGGCAAGGACGTCACGATGATCATCGGAAATGGCTACGCAAAAGGTCACGACCAGATTACCCTGGAGTTGATGCGGGAAAACCCTAAGCTGCGAGAAATGTTTGAAAGGATGTTCCTATGATTTATTCGCCCAAGCGGACATGGCGGGAGATATCGCTTTGGCAATCCATAAGCAATGAAGAGTGGAACGACTGGCATTGGCAGCTGCGAAACCGGATCACGACTGTAGAGCAGTTGAAACTTGTCCTTCCTCTAACAGAGAAAGAAGAGCAAGGTATCCGCAGAGCTTTGACTAAATTCCGGATGGCGATTACCCCGTATTTCGCATCATTGATGGAGCCGGGGAATTCACAGTGTCCGATCCGATTGCAGGCTGTTCCGCAATTGGCGGAAACACAACTCAGCGAGCATGATTTGCTCGACCCCCTGCACGAAGATTGTGATTCCCCTGTGCCTGGCCTAACCCACCGGTACCCGGATCGAGTCCTATTGCTGGTAACGGATCAATGTGCCATGTATTGTCGCCATTGCACGAGAAGACGCTTTGCTGGGACCTATGACGGTTCCAGGTCGAAAGAGGAGCTGATTTGCGCGATTGACTACATCCGCCAAACTCCGGTCATCCGAGATGTCGTGGTGTCTGGTGGGGATGGATTGCTATTGGAGCAGAGTCTGCTGGAATTTGTGCTGACGGAACTGCGAAAGATCCCGCACGTGGAAATCATCCGTATCGGATCTCGAGCACCGGTAACATTACCCCAAAGGATCACGGACGACTTGTTAATGATGCTGCGACGATTTCAACCGATCTGGCTGAATACTCACTTCAATCACTCCCACGAGATTACCGTCGAATCCAAAGCCGCTTGTGAGCGTTTGGCTGATGCGGGGATCCCCCTGGGAAATCAAAGCGTTTTATTGCGGGGGATCAATGACTGCCCGACCGTGATGCGAAGGTTGGTGCATGATCTGCTTATGATCCGCGTTCGTCCTTACTATATCTACCAATGCGATTTATCCGAAGGGATTGCCCATTTTCGGACCTCTGTCCTGCGTGGAGTCGAGATTATCGAGAGTCTGCGTGGTCATACCAGCGGATTGGCTGTCCCGACCTTTGTTGTGGATGCTCCCGGTGGCGGAGGGAAGATCCCGTTAGGCCCCAACTATTTGCTTTCGATGTCTCCCGAGAAGATCGTTTTGCGGAACTACCACGGTGGCGTATTTTCCTATCCGGAACCAGCCGATTTCGAGTCGCATGACACCAGGCGGTGCCCGATTTGTCAGAAAGAAGCTGCCCCTTCTCTCTCCATCCTCGACGGTCAGATCGGACGATGGACGATAAAATGATCGGCAAGAACCTGCTATCGCAGCGGAGGGTCATCTCTGTAGTGGGTACAGGACGGGGGAGTGGCAAGACTACAACCTGCAACATGATTCTGGAACAGGCATCGAACTACCAAATACCTACAGGAGTGATTCCTTGCGGAAAAGGTGGTTCCGGCATTCCCATTTATCTGCCGGCGGGAGCATTGATCGCGTTGGCAAGGAATTGTGAACTTGTCAGTAAGTTGGAACTGCTAGAGCAAACGAAAGCGAACACTCCCTGGGGAGAAGTTTGGATTGGTCGTGTCCGTGATGCTTGTGAAAGTCGAGTGGCAGGGCCCCTCTCTTTAGCTGATCTGGTGATGGTTGCAAGGCAAATGCAGCGCTTAGGGGCAAAGCTGATTGTAGTAGATGGAACCATGGCACGAAAATCCATCACTTCAAGGACTCTCTGCGATTCCTTTGTCCTGGCTGTTGGAGTGGATTCGAACGAACGCAGTACCCGTCAAGAGGAAATCCGGCATCAGATCAACACGCTGAGAATGCCGTTAGCTGTTTACCCTCAACCACCGAAAACCGATCATTGTGCAATTTTTAACGGTTCAGATTGGCATCCGTTCCCCCACTTGGCGAAGGTGCCAAAGGAATACTGGGAGAAACCATCTGTTGTATTTATCCGCGGAGCTTTTACAGAGTGGCATGCACCCTATCTCGATGGATTGGAGAATCCCAGTCAAATCATTGTAGAAGAACCATGGCGTATGTTTCTGGCACGGGAGAGAGCGCAGAGTCTAAAATACCAAGGTTGGTCTTTTTCTGCGCTGCAACGATCGAGTTGCCTGGGCGTCACGATGAATCCGCAAGCGGTGAATGGGACCTTGGAGGACCTGAACGCAATCCGGCAGGGAGTGAGTATGGCTGAAGACATCGTGGCAATATTACCCACACCATGAAGGATTTGTTTTTAGACACTGAAACCCGTTCCGGCTTGGAATGGGAGGAGTTTCTCGGGCTGGTTGAAGTTCAAAGCAGCCTCGGGTTCGATTTTAAGCGCCACTTGGCTCCTTTCAGTGCAGATCAACGCGATGCTATGAAACGCGAGTGGAAACGAACCGTTCGTTTCAGCGAATGGCTGAAAAAGCAAAAGGCCTGGACGATGGAACTCACCACCGTTTTGCGGGAAGTACGCGACGTGCACAGATCACTGGAAAGAGCGCGAGAGGGAATGATTCTGACAATTGCAGAATTGTATGAAATCAAGCGCTTCCTTTTCGCCTGTTTGCAAGTTCGTGATTTGCTCAAGCCGATTGCATTGCGATTTCTGTCTAGATACCGGCCTCATGATTCAACCCTCCTCCATCGCTTTTTCTGCAAAGGGAACCAGAGTCCTCAAACATTCGCCATCGTCGACGCCTACTCTCCTGGCCTGGCTGAAATTCGCCGAAAAAAGAAAAAGCTCTTGACGCAATCGGAGATGAACCAACCGGCTTGGAAGGAAAAACGCCTTCAATTGGAACAACAAGAAGATGACGAAGAGAAACGTATTCGTCAAACCCTCAGCCAATCCGTAGCCGCCGAAAGCGACCTTCTGCTGACCGATACCCGAAGGCTTGCAAATCTAGATTTTCTGACGGGTAAGAGTCTATTGAGCCTTCAATACCGCGGTGTAAGTCCCGAGTTGCTGTCATTGCGCAGCCGGAAAGCCATAACCATCGAAGACGGTGTGCATTGGCCGATGGCACTGCGCTGGAAGGAGCGTGGAGTGCGCTTCCAACCAATTACATTGGACGCCGGAAAAGGAGCGCTACTGATTACGGGAGCAAACATGTCCGGCAAGACTGTCTTGTTGAAAACAATCGGTTTACTGGTTGCGATGGCTCAATACGGTTTTTTGATTCCTGCGCGTTGCATGTCATTTCTCCCCCGCCAATTTCTATTCTTTTCCACCCGGGGTCGCGAGCCAGATGGACTGAGTGCATACGGGATCGAGATTGCCGGAGTGAAACGCGTTCTAAAACAGGATGTATCCGATGGCCTGCTGTTGTTTGATGAACTTGCTCGGGGAACCAACCCTCAAGAGGGGTTCGCCATCAACGCGGCTTTGCTAACCTATCTGCAACAAAAGCAGGCACCAGCGATTCTAACGTCGCATTTCGAGGGTTTAGCGAACCTCTGTAACGTGGATCACTGGCAGATGAGTGGTTTGGGAGCCATCACGTTGGATCAGGTGAAAGCTCTCACCAAAGGGATTGGAGAAGAACTGATCATCAAACTGATGAGCTATCGGTTGGAGCGAGTCGAGCGGGACCGGCCGATTCCTCGCGATGCTTTAAAGATTGCTGTAATGCTTGGATTGAACCCTGACGTGATAGAATTGGCTGAAAAATACCTCGAGCAAACTCCCCAATGAAGCTAGCAATTTCCTCCGAGCAAGTTCAACATTGCCGGGCTATGGCCCTAGCAATTGCTCACGAAGTGCAGATGGAGATTTCTCGAATGAGCACAATATCGGTGGAGCGATCCCTTCTGCGGTTGTTGGGCATGGAAGGTGCTACAGCAGGCATACCTTGGGTGAACGTATTCCTAGAACAAATTCAAGAGCACAATGTTTTAGAAGACGGCGCTCTGTACTGGCTCGGAAATACGTTGTGTGCAACAGATCTCTCCATTTCCCAGATCGGTCAGGAAGTAGGGGAGGGTAGGCTGGATGTCGTCAAAACGGTGAGACACCCCTTGAAGGACATTCAAGCAAGCATTGCAGCCGTCACGATGGAGAGTTTAAGACGGATTTTTCTTTTGCGTGCGCAACGAAGACAATTTAGAAATGGTTTACCAATCCATGTTTCGCCTCTTCTTTATGTCATCGTAGCTAGTGGGAATATCCACGACGATATTGCCCAAGCCAAAGCAGCTGCCGAGCAAGGTGCGGATGTAATCGCTGTGATTCGCTCTACTGCCCAGAGTCTGCTGGATTTTGTGCCAGAAGGAGTGACGACGGAAGGTTTTGGAGGTACCTATGCCACACAGGCAAATTATCGCCTGATGCGGGCAGCATTGGACGAAGTCTCGCGCAAAACAGGCCGATACATCCACCAGGTAAATTACTGTTCCGGGCTTTGCATGGCAGAAATTGCGGCCTTGGCGATATTGGAAGGCTTAGACCTGATGGTCAACGACGCGCTTTATGGCATCCTGTTCCGAGATTTGAACATGGTGCGAACCATGATAGACCAGCATTTTTCCCGTTACCTGCTCGGTCTGTTTGACTTGATCATCGTCACGGGGGAAGACAATTTGATTAAAACCGTAGATGCCTTCCAAGAATACTACATCGTACTGACTTCACAGTTCATCAATGAACAGCTGGCCAAACAAGCTGGTATGGAGGAGAAACAAATCGGTTTAGGACACGCCGCAGAATTGGATCCTTCCTTGCCGGATAGTTTTTTATGGGAATTGGTACAGGCACAATTGGTTCGACAAATCTTCCCCCATTCTCCAGTGAAATTCATGCCTCCCACGCGTTACATATCCGGCAATATATTTTTCGCGCATGTGCTGGATACCCTCTTTAACCTAGTGGCCATTTGGACTGGACAAGAAATCATATTATTGGGGATGCCGACAGAAGGAATTCATACACCGTACGTACAGGACCGCTATCTCAGCCTGGAAAGCGCTATGCACTTGCGCTCCGCAGCCTGCTCCTTACGGAAAGAACTAAATTTCCGACAGAATGGGAAATCGAAAGCGCGTGCACAGGGGATTTTGGATCAAACGGAAAGCACATTGTCCGAAATCGAGCAAATTGGTCTATGGACGGCACTGAACCGGGGAATGTTCTCCCAAATCAAACGTAGCCGAAAAGGAGGGCGCGGCTATGAAGGTGTATTTCCGATCAGCCAGTTCTATTTGAATCCTTTTCTGGACCAGGAACTGGTAAAGCGGGCACGGAAAATTGCGCGATGACGTCGATCGAGGAAGTGCGACCGTATGGAGATCGTTTGAATGACGGAGCAATCCAGATCTCCTTTAGCTTGCCAATTCCCCTTTCGGCCCAATCTAAAGAAGCTGCAAAACAGGTCGCCGGCAAGCTCGGACTGGAGCATTTGCGGCTGATTTATGCGCAAGATCTCGGCAATTCGTTTTCCTTTTACATCATCTATGGGAGAACCAGCGGTTCCATAAATCTCTCATCTATCCATATTCCTACCGTAGATATCCCCCAGATGGATTTTTGGCAGATCAATGATCTACTAGCGCATGAATTAAAAAAAACAGTCACTGTAGTAGGAGCGACAATGGGTGCGGACGCGCACACAGTCGGACTGGATGCCATTCTGAGTGCAAAGGGTTTCGGCGGAGAATCCGGGTTGGAACGCTATCCCCAGTTCAAGATTTACAACCTGGGAGCTCAAGTACCCGCCGAGGAAGTATTGCGCGAGATCATTGAGCAAAAAGCAGATGTTGCATTGATTTCGCAAGTTGTCACGCAGAGACAATCCCATCTGCAAAACTTGTCGTATTTGGAGGATCTCTTGGAAGGGGAAGAATTGCGCCAGGATCTCATCCTGATCTGTGGTGGTCCGTACATCGATACGGAGGTTGCCCTAGAAGTTGGATTCGATGCAGGGTTCGGCCCTGGCACGACACCTTCCCAGGTAGCCAGCTTTGTTGTAAACGAGTTACTAAGGCGGAGACGAGCTTGAGCAAATTCATCTTCATCACTGGAGGTGTGGTCTCAGGACTGGGCAAGGGGATTCTTACTGCGTCCATCGGTGCCTTGGTCAAAGCCCGTGGTTTATCTGCCACAATGCTGAAATTCGATCCCTATCTGAACGTGGATGCAGGGACCATGAGCCCTTATCAGCACGGGGAAGTATTCGTCTTAAACGATGGAGCGGAAACGGATTTGGATCTCGGTCATTATGAACGGTTCATCGATGAAGATCTGACTCGTCTCTCCAACGTCACTTCTGGAAAGATCTATTCAAGCGTGATCACCCGTGAACGGCGTGGGGATTACCTGGGGGCCACTGTGCAAATGATTCCGCATGTTACCGACGAGATAAAACAGACGATCCGTCTATTGGCTCACGAATCGACCGCAGAGGTGCTTGTGATAGAGATTGGCGGCACAGTCGGCGATATTGAAGGATTGCCTTTCCTGGAAGCCATTCGACAATTCCGCAGGGATTCTCAGCCACAAGAGGTTCTCTACATACACACGACTTTGGTACCATTTCTCGATCCCAGTGGTGAACAGAAAACAAAACCTACACAGCATAGTGTGCGGGAGCTTCGCAGCATCGGAATACAACCTGATGTGATTGTGTGTCGCTCTAATCTGCCGATTTCCGGAAAAATGAGAAACAAGGTTGCCCTCTTTTGCGATGTGCAGCCAAATGAGGTAATCTCTCTTCCCGACTTGGAATCCATTTATCGCGTTCCTATCTTCCTGGAACGAGAAGGCCTGGCGCCGATTCTGGATCGGTTCATCGGCAAGCATCGCAAAACAGACTTATCAAAATGGGAACGTTTAGACCGGATCCTCGAAAGTGTACGTCCCACCGTGCAAATCGGACTGGTCGGTAAGTATGTTGGGATGCGCGATACCTATATTTCGGTCACAGAAGCCATAAAGCACGCAGGTTTTGAGGTTGGGGTGGAACCTCAAGTGAAATGGATCGACGCGGAGAAACTCGAAAAAGCGGGCACGGAAAAAACACTGAACACATTGGACGGAATCATCGTTCCGGGTGGTTTTGATAACCGAGGCGTTGAGGGCAAGATCCTAGCGATCCGTTATGCACGGGAACAGCAGATGCCATTCCTTGGTCTTTGTTTGGGGATGCAATGTGCCGTGATTGAATTTGCCCGCAACGTCTGTGGATTGCAGCGTGCAAATAGTACGGAGTTCGATGCCAAGACGCCCGACCCTGTCATTTACCTATTGCCCAACCAACGTGGACGAAAAGAGAAAGGTGGAACCATGCGACTTGGAGCTTTTCCATGTCGACTGAAGATTGGCAGTAAAGCCCACCAAGCGTATGGTTTGGATGTTGTACAAGAACGACACCGGCATCGTTTTGAGTTAAACAATCGTTATCGAATGATGTTTGAGGAAGCAGGGTTGATCGTATCTGGGAATTATGAGGAGAAAAATCTGGCAGAAGTAATGGAAATCACGGATCACCCATGGTTTGTTGGGAGTCAGTTTCACCCGGAACTGACTTCGCGACCAGGCAAAGCGAATCCACTCTTCCGCCAGTTCGTAGATGCATGCTCCAGGAGGGCGGAAGCGAAATGGAAAAGCTGATAATTACAGTTGCAATTTGTGGGGCGGAAGCCAGAAAGCTGGATAACCCCGCATTACCGGTAACGCCGGAGGAAATTGCACAAGAAGCTTATAAATCCTATTTAGCTGGGGCGTCTGTCGTCCATCTCCATGTGCGAGATCAACATGGGAACCCCAGTCAAGATGTTGGGAACTTCCGGTATGCAATGGAATTGATTCGACAAAAATGCGACATGATCATCCAAATCTCTACAGGAGGTGCCATTGGAGCCTCTCCCGAGGAACGGGTAGCGCCATTGGAACTTATGCCCGAGATGGCTTCGCTGACATGTGGAACGGTGAATTTTGGTGAAGGAGTGTTTTGGAATCCGCCTAACCTGATCACTGGTTTCGCAAGAAGAATGAAAGAGCTGGGAGTCAGACCAGAAATCGAAGTCTTTGAAGCGGGCATGATCCAAAATGCCTTAAATCTTGTGAAGAAAGGATTATTGGATTCGCCACTTCATTTCGATTTTGTAATGGGCGTACCCGGTGGAATTACCGGTTATTTGCGCGATCTTATTTACTTGAGCGAGACAGTTCCACCGGGATCGACTTGGACTGTAGCAGGTATCGGCCGTTTTGAACTTCCTTTAGCTGTTGCTGCGATCATTTTGGGCGGTCACGTTCGAGTTGGTTTTGAGGACAACATCTACTATCGAAAAGATGTTTTGGCTGAAAGTAACGCCCAGTTAGTGGAAAGGGTTAAGCGGATTGCGCTCGAACTGGGGAGAGAGATCGCTACTCCTGCAGAAGCGCGCCGGATCCTTCATATATCCCGTGATTGAAGAAGAGAAGATTGGTTCATTTCTTGAATCGCTGTGCTCTAGTAGCCCAACGCCTGGCGGCGGTGCTGTCAGTGGGCTTTGTGCCGCTTCGGCTGCTGCACTTGGGGCAATGGTCGCGGCGCTTTCTCAAGGAGAGAAATACGCCGCAATCCGCCAACAAATGGCCGAATGGCAAGAGAAGTTTGCGAGCAAAAGCCTAGAGTTTCTCGAGCTGGGAGAGCAAGATGTGAAAGCTTTCCAGAAAGTGATGGCTGCTTATCGAATGCCGAGAGAGAATCCCTTGGATCGTCAAACGGCAATCCAAGCCGCATTAAAGCAAGCATCGCTCGTACCGTTACAACTTGCGCGCGGGATGATTGAACTGTCACCCGGAATCCAGTTTCTGGCAATAAACGGAAATCGGAATGTCCTAAGCGATGTTGGAGTCGCATCCTCTGCAGCAGAGGCTGCTTTAGCCTCTGCCCAGATCAATGTCCTTGTGAATTTGATGGCCATTAAAGATAGGCAATTTGCTGCGGAAATGCATCAAATCCTTGAGCAGGAAGTCATCCCAGCCAGAGGCGAATTCCACCAGCAAACCGAATCCATTATCAAAGCTCTTGAAGGAGGAATCTAACTGTGAAAGACATCGTAATCTGTGCCGCCAAACGCACCCCCATTGGTTCGTTTCAAGGAACACTAAAGGAGATTTCAGCGCCTCATTTGGGAGCCGGAATCTGTCGATCCATACTGGAAGAATGCCAGCTAGATCCAGAGGCAGTGCAAGAGCTTATCGCCGGCTGTGTTTTGCAGGCAGGACAAGGCATGAATCCTGCAAGGCAAATTGCGTTATTATCTGGATTGCCAGCCATTTCCACTGCCATGACCGTTAATCGGGTTTGCGGTTCCGGTTTACAGGCAATAGTTTCGGCGGCGCAAGCGATCACTCTTGGTGAAATGGATTGCATCCTAGCGGGTGGAATTGAGAGCATGAGCCGAGTCCCCTATCTATTAGCCAAAGCCCGTCCGGGTTATCGTTTTGGCCACGACACTCTTTTTGACGGATTGATATTGGATGGACTATGGGATGCATTCCATGACGTTCATATGGGGCTCACGGCAGAAACACTTGCGGACCGATTCAGCATCAGCCGGCAGGAGCAAGACCGGTTCGCACTTGAGAGCCAAAATAAGGCGGTTCTGGCAATAAAGGAAGGGCGTTTCAACCGCGAAATTCATCCGGTACCAATCCCCCAAACCAAGGGAGATCCGATTCTATTCGGCAACGATGAATATGTCCGAACCGAAACATCGATGGAAAGGTTGTCCAAACTGAAACCCGCTTTTCGCAAGGACGGAACTGTAACCGCGGGCAATTCCTCCGGGATAAACGATGGTGCCGCCTTTCTCCTGATTACTTCTTCCAAATGGGCAGAAGCGCATCGTTTGAAACCAAGGGCAATCATACGGAGTTGGGCAGTGGCAGGAGTGGAACCGATGGAGATGGGGTTGGGACCTGTTCCAGCGGTGAAAAAAGCATTGGAACGGAGCGGAAATCTCCTTCAACAGATGGATGTGATCGAATTAAATGAAGCATTCGCCGCACAATCACTCGCAGTTCTCCGACAGCTGAATCCACCCCCGGAACGAGTGAATCCCAACGGAGGTGCAATCGCACTAGGTCATCCCATCGGCGCATCCGGCGCTCGGATACTGGTCACTTTGCTGCATGAACTAGAACGAAGTGCCGGCAAATTTGGACTGGCCACATTGTGCATCGGAGGAGGCCAGGGGATTGCCATGGTTATCGAAAGAGTATAAGCTAAGGTATCGCAAGAGAACGACCGCATGGAAGAACTCGTCCCGTGAATCCCAAAGCAGGAGGTGCGTGATGCAACTCTTTTTGGACAGCGCGAAACCCAATGAAATCCGCGAGGCCGCAAACCTAGGGGTGATTAGTGGGGTCACAACCAATCCCTCTCTCGTTGCCAAAGAGAAGGTCGATTATAAGGAACGAATCATGGAGATCTGCCAAATCGTGAGCGGACCGGTCTCTGTCGAAGTGTTGTCCCAGGAAGCAGAAGGCATGGTTACCGAAGCCAAGGAATTTGCCACCTGGGCATCGAATGTGATCGTAAAAGTACCAATGATCGAGGAAGGCTTGAGAGCGCTCAAATCATTGCGACAGCTCAAAATTAGGACGAATGTTACTTTGGTATTTTCGCTAAACCAAGCGCTTCTGGCGGCGATTGCAGGAGCGGACTACGTCAGCCCATTTGTTGGTCGATTGGATGATGTTGGACATGATGGAATGCAGTTGGTAGCTGAAATTGTAAATGCCTATAAAACCTACAACATGAGTACACAAGTGATTGCAGCTTCCATTCGCCATCCGTTGCATGTCGTTCAGGCCGTACACGCGGGCGCGCACATCGCCACCATTCCCTTCGGCGTTTTGGAGGGAATGCTTCATCATCCTCTAACCGATTTAGGCGTCCAGCGGTTCCTCGATGACTGGCACCGGGCGATTGGCGAACAAGAAAGGAAAAACGATGTTTAAATTCACCCTCGAGCAACTCAATGGGAAAAAAGTACTAGAACTAAAACTGTTGGCCAAGCAATTCAAAATCCCGTATTACACCCGAATGAACCGGGATGAGTTGATTGAAAAAATCTGGCAAAAAGCAAGCCAGCTAGGATTTGCAGAGGAGTCACCCCTGTTACCGGTGGAAAAGCCAGTAGCAGTAACAGGTATCGAAACCTCCGCGGTTTCCCAGGAGCGAACACCTGAAACTCGGGAGAGTGATTCACAAGATAGAAAGACATATACCAAGGACAACAAGGAAGAGGCGACACGAGGCGACCTGGTGGAAGGTGTGCTAGAAATTCACGAAGAAGGTTATGGGTTTCTGCGTTCCAAATATGTCCCTTCACCCCAGGATATTTATGTATCTCCTTCTCAAATCAAGCGATTTGGATTGCGAGACGGTGACGTCATCACCGGTTGGGTAAGGCAACCAATGGAGAAAGAGAAATATCTTGCTTTACTTCGAGTCAAGGAAGTGAATGGATTTGATCCGGAGATTGCACGCAACCGGCCTCAATTTGAACACCTTACACCGATTTTCCCCAATCGGAGGCTGAAATTGGAGACAACAACATCCGAATTCTCCACACGGTTGATCGATTTGGTAGCTCCCTTGGGTCGAGGTCAGCGAGGAATGATCGTTTCTCCGCCCAAAGCCGGAAAAACCACCATTCTCAAGAAAACAGCCCAAGCGATCACTCGCAACTATCCGGAAGTGATCGTGATGGTTCTCTTAGTCGATGAACGACCGGAGGAAGTCACTGATTTTAAGCGATCTACCACCGCAGAAGTAGTCTCTTCCACATTTGACCAACTTCCAGAAAACCATATCCGGGTGGCTCGACTGGTGCTAGAAAAAGCGAAACGATTGGTGGAACAAGGCAAGGATATCGTAATTCTACTGGATGGCATCACTCGCTTGACCCGTGCTTACAATGCCGTGATGCCTTCATCGGGTCGAACGCTTTCCGGCGGCTTAGATCCTGTAGCGATACACGGTCCCAAGAGTTTTTTTGGCGCAGCACGCAACATCGAGGAAGGGGGAAGCCTGACGATCTTGGCCACGGCTTTGGTGGAGACAGGCTCCAAAATGGATGAAGTGATTTTCGAGGAGTTCAAGGGTACTGGAAATTTCGAGCTTGTACTCGACCGGAAAATCTTTGAGCGACGTGTATTCCCTGCGATCGACATTAAACGATCCGGAACTCGCAGAGAGGAATTGCTCTACAGCGAAGAGGAAATCCGTAAAATCTACAACTTACGTCGAGCCTTGAGCGCACTGGAAGGAAGCGAAGCCTTGGAAAAACTGCTGGATTTGCTCACCAAGACGAAATCCAATACGGAATTTCTCCGCTACATTGGGAGTGAAGAACTGTAAATGAAGTTACAGCTTCTAGCGTCTACGCCGGAACCAGAGAGGGTTTGTGCGGCTGCTGCACGTCTTTGTTACCGTGATGCGACTGTGGTCGAGTTGTTCAAAGACTTGCAACGAACAGAAATCGAAACCTTACTGGCAAAAGTGATTGAGAACGGGCATTTTTCCGTTCTAGAGCACGCATCATTTACTTTTGGCGTAGAAGATATCTCAAGGGTAAGCACTCATCAATTGGTGCGCCATCGGATCGCTTCATTTTCCCAACAAAGCCAAAGATATAGCCGGATAAAGCAACCTGGTTTCGTCACCCCTCCCGCAATTCGTTCCAATCCAGAAACCTTACAAGCTTTCCAAGATGCACTTTGCTTTGCAGAAAAGCGTTATCAGCAACTGCTTGCTGCCGGGATAACCGCTGAAGATGCAAGGTACATCTTACCGCAAGCTACGACGAGTCGGATCATTTTTTCAATGAATGCGCGGGAACTATGGCATTTCTTTGAAATGCGTTGTTGCCAACGGGCACAATGGGAAATCCGAATCTTGGCTTTTCTTGTCCTGGAAGCCGCCAAACAAAAGGCACCCTCACTTTTTGCTAAGGCAGGCCCCGCTTGTTGGCATGGGTTTTGCTCGGAAAGAGATTACCCCTGCTTTCGAAAGGGATCTTTGTTCTTCAAGGAGTCTTACAAACGTGCGATCAAGCAATTGAAAGACTGCGGTGGGGAAGTTGAAGAAATCACTCTACCCCAATTCTGTGCAGAAATAAACAAAATAGGCAGTCTACTTGGCGTATCTAAAAGCCAATGCCTTCAGCCAACATGGGTGACATGGCGAGATAGACCAGGTATTTTACTGTCAGCAGATATCCAACAATGGATTAGCCAATTAACACTGCAAAATGACGATGCGCCTATTCCTGTACCAGAAAAGGAAGTGAGAGTTCAAACCGGATTCTCTAAAGTTGCTTTCCCTTTGGTTCTCGAATCTAAACCGATGCGTTATTGGGTAGATCCGGGCATTTGGAAAGAATCCGTGTTCTATCTTCCGATTGGAACCCCATGGATCGTCACCAAAGTAGAGGCAGGGAATCTGCGTCACATCTTAGGGCAAGTCAACGATGATGGGAGAACGCAGTGAAATGGACGCGATGAAACCCGGGTGGATCGAAGTGATTTGCGGCAGCATGTTCTCAGGAAAAAGCGAAGAGCTATTGCGCAGAGTACGCCGTGCGCGGATTGCCAAGCAGAGTATTCAGGTGTTTAAGCCTGCTTTTGATGACCGCTACAGGCATTCCAGCGTAGTTTCACATGACGGGGGTGCCACCCAAGCGATAAATCTAGCCAAACCACAGGAAATCTTCGATCGATTGGAATCGGGTACGCAAGTCGTAGCCGTCGATGAAGCACAATTCTTCTCGCAGGAATTCGTTGCAGTATGTCAAGAACTGGCAGACCGAGGGATCCGTGTTATCGTGGCAGGGTTGGACACTGACTTCCGCGGACTCCCTTTCGGTAGTATGCCCGCGTTGATGGCCGTGGCCGAAGAGGTAGATAAGTTACAAGCCATTTGCGTGGTTTGTGGGGCCCCTGCGGCACGCACTCAAAGGGTGATCAACGGACGCCCAGCTCGTTTTGAAGATCCTGTGATTATGATTGGGGCATCCGAAAAATATGAAGCTCGTTGTCGGCATTGCCACCAAGTCCCGCATGAAGCATCGGTTGACAACTCATGAGAATAAAACCAAAGGAAATCCTAGTCGGAGGACAAGCTGTCTGGGAAGGTGTTATGATGCGAAGCCCGCAGGGGATTGCCTTGGCCGTGCGGCAATCCACGGGGGATATCCAAGTGCAAAAAATATCGTATTCTCCTTTAAGTAAAAGATATCCTCTGTTTCGTTGGCCCTTTTTCCGGGGGATGGGCGCTCTCTGGGAAGCCCTTATTTTGGGCGTTCGCGCGCTGAACATTTCCCTGTCCCTGGCAAATAAGGAGGAAGATAGGCTTACACCTGCACAGATGGCCTTATCTTTTGCTTTGGCGATCGGTATGGTCGTTGGAGTTTTTTTTCTTCTTCCCCTTTTCATATCCCGCTTGTTGATACCCGTTCTGACTTCTCAATGGGTATTGATAGTGGAAGGTTGTTTGCGCTTTCTATTCTTTTTCCTTTACTTGGCCTTGATCCGTTTGATTCCAGAAGTACGGCGGATTTTACTGCAATACCATGGTGCAGAGCATAAAGCCGTTCATGCTTTCGAACACGGCGAACCGCTCACGGTTGAGGCTGCAAGCAAGTACACTACGTTACATCCACGATGTAGCACTAGTTTCCTACTAGTCGTTCTGATTGTTAGTTTTGTCCTCTTTGCTTTTCTAGATTTTTCCCAATGGTATTGGCGTTTGTTATCGCGCATCCTCTTATTACCCTTCATTGCTGGGTTTTCCTTTGAATTAATTCGTTTAGTTGTTTTCTACCCACGACATTGGATCTCAAAAGCGATAGTCCTGCCGGGATTATTGACGCAAAAACTCACGACTGCAGAACCGACACCCGAGCAAATTGAGGTTGCTCTCAGAGCACTGCAATCCTCCTTGGAGCCTTGCGATGTTTGAGCGAAAGCAGATGTTAATCTATCGAAAAGAGCAATTGGAGAAGCTTCTGTTGGATCCTTCGGTACAATCAGATTCTACCGCTTTGCAAAAGTATGCTATCGCCTATCATGATGTGTCACTACTGTTGCAAAAAATGGAGCAGCTAGCAGTCTTGCAGAAACAGATCCAATCAACAGATTCATTGAAAAGTGACCAGGACCCTGAATTGCGCGAAATGGTCGAGATCGAGGCGAACTGCCTTCGCGAGCAGGAAACGTCTCTACACGCCGAAATCATAAATATGATTTTACCAAAGGATCCTGCGGACCAGCGAAATATCATTATGGAAATTCGAGCGGCAGCAGGAGGCGAGGAAGCTGCTTTGTTTGCAGCGGAATTATTCCGTATGTATGCCGCATATTCTGAGAAAAAAGGATGGAAAATCGAAGTCCTCTCCTCCAACCCCACAGATTTAGGTGGATATAAAGAGCTCATTTTTGCCGTTAAGGGGAAAAACGCCTATTCTCGGCTGAAGTTTGAAGGAGGAGCCCATCGAGTGCAACGAGTACCCGTAACGGAATCTTCCGGGCGTCTTCACACCTCAACGGCTACCGTAGCGGTATTGCCGGAAGCCGAGGAAGTCGATATCGAAATTCAGTCGGAAGAACTCCGCATTGACGTGTATCGCGCGTCGGGTCATGGCGGACAAGGCGTACAAAAAACGGATTCCGCGGTCCGCATCACCCATCTACCATCAGGTCTGGTAGTCACTTGCCAAGATGAACGGTCACAACTGCAAAACAAGGAGCGGGCAATGACGATCCTGCGCGCACGATTATTAGATAGGGCACGCCAGGCGCAATCCAATACAATCGTTTCCAATCGCCGGCTTCAAGTGAAGGGTGGGGAACGTTCCGAGAAAATCCGGACATACAATTTTCCACAGAACAGGATTACAGACCATCGGATTGGATTGGATCTCCATAGTCTTCCGCAGGTCATGGATGGCGATTTGGAGGAATTGTTTCAAGCTCTGCAATCTCAAGATATCAAAGAACGATTGGAGGAAGAGTCATCGAAATTGTCTATCTCGTAATCGGTTATTTAGCCGGTGCCATTCCGTTCGGCTATTTGTTCGGAAAACTGCGCGGCATAGATTTACGCAAAAGTGGAAGTGGAAATATCGGTGCCACAAACACAATGCGAGTTTTGGGTTTTTTTCCGGCTTTTTTCGTGTTCATCCTCGACACCGCAAAAGGGTTTCTATTGGTCTATTTGATACACCCACCTCAAGCCGATTTCTTGCTACCACTATTTCCGTATGCAAATGCACCTTTGATTTCGGGAAATGATGTCCACGCCTTGATTGGTTTAGCGACGGTTCTCGGTCATGATTACTCAGTATTCTTACGCTTTCGAGGAGGAAAAGGCGTGGCCACTACGTTCGGGGTTGTCTTGGCTATTAATTGGCAGGTTGCACTATTGATTATGGGCGTATGGTTGTTGGTGGTAATACTCACTCGGTTCGCCTCACTGGCTTCCTTAACCGCTGCAGCTGTGATCCCCGTGCTTCTTTATTTCTGGTCTCCTCCCTATTTCCTGATGGGATTGATCCTGTTTGGATTGACCTTGGTGCGACACAGAACAAATATCGAGCGTCTGCTACAGGGACAGGAGCTTCCATTTTTGGTGAAACCCAAATTCCAGACGGAAGACGATCGTCCAATGGAATCCCATGATCAAGACAATTCCGGAAGTAGCGGAAATCCTTAAGCGGGGGGGCGTCTGTGCGTTCCCCACAGAAACCGTTTATGGATTAGGGGCTCATCCGTTTCACCCAGAAGCAATCCAGCGTATTTTTGCTATCAAGGGAAGGGCTGGGGACCAACCACTGTCTTTACACATCAGCCAGCTCGGAGAGCTTTTTAAGTTTGGGCAAGACATTCCTAGCATGGCTAACCGTTTCATCAATCGTTTTTGGCCTGGTCCATTGGCGCTGATTGTGCCATCCTCCCCCTTGGTTCCTTCGCAAGCGAGAAGCAATCGCCAGACTGCCTCCTTTCGATATCCAAATCACTTTCAATTTAGGGAACTTGGTAGACTGGTGGGTGCACCCCTGATCGCTACTTCCGCCAATCGGAGCGGGAGCTTGAGCGCTGTATGTTCCCTTGATGCCGAGGCAGAACTAGGTGAGTGGATTGATGGTACCGTGGATGGTGGTCCATGCGATTACGCACTTGACTCAACCCTTGTCGATCTCACTACAGATCCACCCACAGTGTTGCGCGAAGGAGCGATTGGCCTGGAGCTTCTACAAGAACAGACCGGTTTTCATTTGAAGTTGGTGGGTCGTAAGCTGGTGAGGCTGGAAGTGCTCTTCCTCCCAGAAGGGAAAAGCTTTCCAGAAAACCAATCGGGCGATATCGTTGTGCTAAAATCCGTTCCAAAAAAGGAATCCATGTTTTTTTCTCTTTTAGCGGATTTGCAAAAGCAAAACGTTTCCAAGGTTTACATACCTGCAGAGTTCTCCCTTCAAAACAAAGTAGTGCAAAGATTGTGGTTCCGCGGTCAAAAAAAAAGGGGTGATGGAAATTGCAAGTAGCACCGGAACAAGAACGGGTTCTAAAAAGCTTAAACGCTTTCAAGGCTATCGCAAAACAAGCCCTGCTGGCAGCAGTTACCACCAAGGATCCAGAATACTGGCAAAGACATGCTGAATCCAGAAGGCTAATTTATAAAAACCTGATCACATGGGTGGAAATGGATGGGGTAGAAACAGCTTGTTCTAGGGCTTTGCAGGAATACCGACAGGTTTTGCAAGGAAAAGAGTCATCACCTGAACAGGCTGGCCGATTGGAAGCATTGGAGGGTTTTCTCTCCCTCTGTGGTTTTGACGAACGGACCATTAAACAGAGTCAGCGAAGCATGTACTAGGAAGGATTTATGAGGAGAATTGCCGAAATTTCCCAAAACAATACTGAGTCGAATGAAATGAAGAAGTCATTGACCAACCCAACAAATAACTGGCTTACATGGCCCAACGTGCTGACTTTTTTCCGCCTATTAGCAAGTATTCCTCTCTGTTACTTCATCGTTCGCAACGATTCTATTGGAGCGGTTCTTTTCATTTCTCTTGCGGCCTTTTCTGATTACCTGGATGGGTACCTTGCTAGGAAACTGAATCAGGAAAGTAGGCTGGGAAAAATCATGGACCCTTTTGTGGATAAAATCCTAGGGGGTTCGGCAATCGTGACATTGTGCATCATGGGGAAAATCCCGTGGAGCTTGCTTTGGCTTTTCTTAACTCGAGATGTATTCTTAGTCATCGCCACCTTGATCCTCTTGTGGCAAAAAAAGCAATTGGTGGCTGAAACAAAAGTAGGAAAGTTCTCCACAGGCTTTTTCATGCTTGGATTGGTCCTTGTTGTTGCCAATATTCCTTATGCTATTTATTTATTCTACGCCTTTCTCGTATTGTACTTATTCAGCGGCCTTCTGTATTCGATTCGCATATTTCAATCCCCGCAAGCCAAGGAATTGAAAGCGAAGGCAAAGGCATATATCTCTGAAAGCCGTTCGAAGACGGGCGAATCGGAGAAAGAGCAAAAAAAATGATCTCCATCAGCCAAGGCAAACTTGCCGTAATTTTGCGGCATAGGAGAATATGTCTCCGCATCCCAGTGCGAACTCACGAGATCAAACCTCCAGATCAACTAGAGGAAGTGTTTGGTCGATACACCCACGGTTTGCTGCAGAAGGGCGATATTGTTGTCCTCTCGGAAAAAATGGTCGCTGCTGCGCAAGGGCGTCTTGTTGCCACAGAGACAATTCAACCCTCTTGGTTGGCAGTATTTTTAGCCAAAAAAGTAAGAAAAACTTCACCTGGAATCGGTTTGGGCAGTCCAGAATCGATGCAGGTAGCGATTTGGGAATGCGGCAAGTTACGAATCCTTTTTGCTGCGGTTTTCGGCATGATCGGAAAATGGATTGGTATGAAAGGTCTGTTTTATCGGATTGCCGGCCGCCAAGCAGCTTGGATCGATGGGGATGCGCCTTACGGCATGCTACGCGGAAATATCACACTAGGACCTGCACAACCGAATCAGGTCTGTCAACAGCTTGCTAGGCAATTTGGTTGTCAAGTTGCGATTATGGATGTGAACGACATTGGTGGGTGTGAAATCTGCGGAGCATCGCCTGCGTGCGATCGAAAGCTATTGATCGACTTGATGAAAGACAATCCACTGGGTCAAGATGTTGAGCAGACACCGATCGGAATCCTTCGGTTCCTGTCAGAGCATGCACCATGTTTTTTTGGTTGCGGTTGACGCGGCGCCTAGTGAACTTTATACTTACTTTGGTGAAGAGTGGGTTTTTCCCACTCTTTTCCATTGGTATTTATGGAAAAAATGCGATTGGAACAAATTGAAAACGAAATCAAGCCGATTCTGGCAAAAGCCGGGTATCGTTTGTTGGATGTCGAGGTGCTTGCTGGAAGAGAACCAACCGTTCGTATCGTAATATTTGCGCACAATGGTGTAGGTTTGGATGACTGCGCAAGAGCCTCACGCATGTTAGACCATACGATTGACCGTTTTTTTTACGGCCGATTCCACCTGGAAGTATCCTCTCCTGGACTGGAGCGTCAATTTAAGCGCGAGGAAGAGTACGATCTTTTTCGGGGACAGCCGATTCGCTTGCTGCTACGAGAGCCTCTTGACGGAGAAGACACAATTGAAGGAATTCTTGATGGACTTCAGGAACAAGAAGTTCGACTGATAAAAAACGAAGGCTTCTTGCTGATTCCGATCGAAACAATTCAAAAAGCACGGTTGGTTTTCCGATAAAGGAGGGAGGCACAAGATGGCGTCCACCGAATCCAAGGATCTAATGTTGGCTTTGGACCAAATTGCGCGAGAAAAAAGAATTTCAAAAGAGTCCCTTTTGGAAGCGATTGCTTCGGCTTTGACATCTGCGGTAAAGAGGAATTTTGGCGGTACCCAAAACATTTCTGTGGAATTAAATGAAAAAACTGGCGTTTTCCGCGTACTCGCTAAAGTGGAAGTTGTACCCCAAGTTGAAAACAGATTCACACAAATCGCTTTGGCGGACGCACGCAGGTTACAACTCGAGGTCGCAGTGGGAGATTGGATCGAGCAGGAAGTCACACCCAAGGATTTTGGACGTCTTGCTGCTCAGACAGCGAAGCAGGTTGTATTTCAGAAAATTAAGGAGGCGGAACGCGAAGCATCCTATGCAGAGTACGCGGATAAAGAAGGAGAAATGATCAATGGTACGATTCGCAGGAAAGAAGGCAACCAAGTCTACATTGATCTCGACGAGCGTTCCGAAGCGGCATTGCCTCCGAAAGAGCAGGTACCAGGAGAACGATACGAGATCGGCGGACGATATCGTGTTTATCTACAATCTGTACATAGAGGGATTCGCGGACCAGAGTTGATTGTATCCAGAGCAAATAAAGAGCTAGTTTTACGCCTCTTCGAGCTTGAAGTACCAGAAATCTTCGAAGGTCGCGTGGAAATAAAGAGCATTGCCCGGGAGCCGGGATTGCGCAGCAAGATCGCGGTGGCGTCCCGCGAAGAAAAAATCGATCCCGTTGGGGCTTGTGTGGGTCCAAAAGGGATCCGAATTCAAGCGATTGTGCGAGAACTGCGAGGAGAACGAATTGATATCATCCGTTACTCACGAGATGTCAAAGAGTTTATAGCAAACGCACTCTCACCAGCCAAAATCAGTCACGTAGACTTAGAAGAAAAGAGCAAAACTGCAACGGTAGTTGTCCAAAGTGATCAGCTTTCCCTGGCTATTGGCAAAGAAGGGCAGAATGCCAGGCTCGCTGCTAAATTAACAAGCTGGAAAATTGATATTCAAGCCGAAGGGGATGCGCTGTGATCAAACGCTTGCCCTTGCGTACATGCGTTGGTTGTCAGAATCAATTTACCAAGCGAGAACTGATTCGCATCGTTCGAACTCCAGAAGAGACATGGCAATACGACCCAACGGGAAAGGCAAACGGGCGCGGTTTGTATATCTGTCGCAACGCAAACTGTTTGGACAGGGCTCTTGGGAACAAGGCTGGTCCTTGAAGGCTGGCAGGAGGTATGAGATGAACAAAATGCGAGTTTATGAGTTAGCGAAAAACCTAGGTATTACGAATACCCAAGTGCTTGAAATCCTGGAAAAACTTGGAGTGATTGTAAAAAGTCACATCTCGACAGTCGAGGCTGATGCAGTGGAGAACGCGGAACGGTTTGTAAAGGACATGAAGCGTCTTGTACCCCCCACCACAGAAATGACATCACCACCAAAAAAAGCTCAGTCTACCCCGTTACCCTCCGTACCCCCCAAATCTTTTTCTGCACCGTTTAAAGCAAAGCCGACGGAAAACAGTGCACTTAAACCTATCCGCAGTGAAGAGAAAACTGCGGTTCCTGTGCTGCGGAAACCCCAAAAACTTGTAGAGAAACCGGTAGAGAAGGCAGCAGAGAAACCGGTAGAGAGGGCAGCAGAGAAACCGGTAGATAAGGTCACTTCCGGCACTGCGCTCACCTGTGAGCAGTTTTCTCTAGAGCATAAAGTGGATTTGGCCAAAGTGGTTGAGTTTCTATGGAAACAAGGGGAACTGGTTCGAGCAAACCAGCCTCTCAATCAGCATCAGCAAAGGGTATTGGCATCTCTTGGGCACCCAAGGCCGCCAATCATTATCACTTCCCCCACTGCCGTTCCAAGACGGCGTAAAGAGCCAAAAGCGCATCCCGTTCCAATGACTAAGAAACTGTCCGTAATTCCTGGAGCCCAACCAAAAGCAAAAACAATTACAATCGCTGAAGCGAAGAAACCGATGGTAGCTGCACCTATTGCAGAATTATTCACTAGACCGCCAGTAGTAACAGTGTTGGGACATGTTGATCATGGAAAAACCACTCTTTTAGATGCGATCCGCAAAACGACGGTAGCAGAAAAGGAGAGGGGAGGGATCACGCAAAAAATCGGTGCGTCCGAAATTATATTCAATGGACAAAAAATCGTTTTTATTGATACGCCTGGGCACGAGGCCTTCACGGCAATGCGTGCCCACGGAGCGCAGGTGACCGATATTGCCATCCTCGTCGTAGCCGCGGATGAAGGAGTCATGCCCCAGACGGTGGAAGCCTTAAATCATGCCAAGGCAGCGAAAGTCGCGATTATGGTTGGTGTCAATAAAATGGATAAAGAAGGAGCCAATATCGACAAGGTCAAGCAGCAATTGGCTGATCTCAGCCTCATCCCGGAAGAATGGGGCGGTGAGACAATCTTCATTCCTCTTTCCGCTAAAAAGAGAGAAGGGATCGATCATCTGCTGGAGATGATTATCCTTCTGGCGGAACTGCTCGAACTGAAAGCCCCCCATGCAGTTCCGGCGAAGGGAACCGTGATTGAAGCGCATGTGGACAAAGGAATGGGTCCGATGGCGGATGTAATCGTACAGGAAGGTATCCTTCGGTTAGGCGATTATGTCCAATTTGGTTTCACCGGAGGAAAAATCCGAATCATGCTGGATGTCAAGGGGAATCGGATCAAAGAGGCAGGTCCCTCCACTCCAGTCGAATTAATTGGCCTGGAGGAAGTTCCTTTACCAGGTGAGACATTTGAAGCGGTAAAAGAATATCGCTCAATTAAACGGTTGGGAGCTAAAGCGTCCAACCCGCTGGCGCGCAAAACTGCTGAGAACATTCTGCATGATATTAGTCTCGATAAGCTGAATTTGATCTTTAAAGCGGATACCCAAGGCAGTTTGGATGCAATCAAGGTTGCCGTAAGGCGAATTCCAGCACCGGATATTCAAATGGAACCGATACATTTTGGCGTAGGAGCCATATCAGAGTCAGATATCGTACTTGCATCCATTACGCAATCGATCGTGTTCGGCTTCAATGTGAGAGCCGACGCTATGGCGAAAAAGGCGGCAGAGAAAGAGAAAGTGGATGTTCGGACATTCGATCTCATCTATGAATTGGTTACGGATCTGGAGAGTTGCTTGCGTGGAAAGTGCGAACCCCGGCTAGAAGAAAAACCGCTGGGCGAAGCGGTGGTGCGGCAGGTCTTCCGGATTACAAAACTTGGGTTGATCGCAGGGTCCTATGTACAAGAAGGAAAGGTTGTTCGAAATGCCAAGGCTCGCATAATACGCAACAACATCGTTGTTGGGGAAACAAAGGTTACATCTCTTAGAAGGTTCAAAGAGGATGTCAGAGAGGTTCTGACAAACTTCGAGTGTGGGATTGGTCTGGAAAAAAACGCTGACCTGCAAGTAGGAGACATTTTGGAGATCTACGTCATCGAGGAAGTGCAAAAGTGATTGGTTGGGGAAGTTGCGCAATCCTTATTCCGATGAGCCATTCGCTAAAAGAAAAAAGGCAGGTATTGCAACGGTTGATTACCCTGATGCGCAAACAGTTCAACGTATCCATTGCGGAAACGGAAGGACAGGACACATGGCAGCGATCCAGACTGGAAATCGCACTTGTTGGTACAAGCGAAACACTAGTCCGTGATGCCTTTCAGTCTATCCACCGTTTCCTAGAATCGAACTTGGAGATTACGGTTCTAAGCTTGGAAATACAGGTATTGTAAATGCAACCCTTGCGAGTGGAGCGCATGAAAGCATTGATTCGTCAAGAAATGGCCAGTCTCCTGCAGAAGGAGTTAAAGGATCCATGGATCGGTTTCGTGACATTAACACGGGTTGAAGTTTCTCCTGATGCTCGCAACGCTAATTTGTTCTTTTCGGTACTCGGGAGCGAGGAACAGATCCAGCAATCCATGCAAGGGTTGGAAAGGGCTAAGGGATTTATCCAACATCGAATCGCACAGGTAGTGCAGGGGAGGCATTCACCTCAGATACACATCCAATATGATCCTTCTCTTGCGTATTCCGAAAGGGTACAGACTCTTTTGAAGAAGATTGAGGAGGAAAAGCCTCAGGGTGAATCTTAAAGAACTGATCGAGCGGTATCAGCGCTTTTTGATTACATCCCATACCAGTCCCGATGGAGATGCCCTTGGCTCTTGCCTTGGTTTGGATCAATGGCTTCAAGAGCAGGGAAAGCAAAGCGCCATCATACTTTCGGAACTACCCCAACGAGAATTCCCCCTCCCTGGTTTGGACCGAATTCTTAGTCTCCCTCCATGGAGGAACAACTTTGCATTGTTCGTACTGGACTCCTCCGAGCCGGAACGCATCGGTAACGATTTGGCCGGGATGTCATCATATATCGTAAATATCGATCATCACCCAACCAATAGTCTATTCGGCGATTGGCAAGTTGTGGATGCAGGCGCTTCCTCAACCGCAGAGATCCTGACAACCATGATTTCCCGGGAATTTACGATCTCCCGCAGTTGCGCACAATGCTTCTATTACGGGATACTGGCGGATACAGGGGGATTTCGTTTTGGCAATACCTCTGCCCGCGCATTGAAAGCGGCTTCGCTATTGGTGGACTGTGGAGCTCAACCAGAAATGGCCGCCAAATCGTTCTTCTCTACTTTGTCCTCTTTTGATCTGAAATTACTCGGGCAAGCCCTGCTACAACAAGTTTATGAAGAACCGATTGCCTGGACCATTTTGCCTTTCTGGAGCGGAATCAGTGCCAGTATTGACACCGATTTCATCATGAACATTTGGCGGCAGTGGTCAGTACCCTACATTTACATACTGTTTAAGGAAATTGAGCCGGGTCTATACAAAGTCAGTATGCGCAGCGACGGTTCCATCGATCTTTCCGCCATCGCCCAACAGTTCGGTGGTGGCGGACACAAAGCTGCCAGTGGTTGCACGATGCAAGGATCATGGATAGAAGTGCGCTCCCGTTTGGTCGATGCTATTCGGCGAGCAATCCAAGATGGAAAACGGATTTCTTAATCTGCTCAAACCCACCGGAATGACGTCATTCGATGTCATCCGATTTCTTCGCAGACAATTGCCATTTGGCAAATTCGGTCATTCCGGCACGTTGGATTTGGCCGCTAGCGGTGTATTGGTGATTGCTTGCGGAGCGGCTACCAAGATCTTACCATTCCTGTCCAGCGAGAAATGTTACGTGTTCAGCGTGATATTTGGCTTGGAAACGGAAACTGGCGATTTATGGGGTCGAATCATGAAGCACAAAGAGATGAAAGTCAGTCGATCTCAGATCGAAAACCTGCTTCCACAAATGATTGGGCAAATAGAGCTTCCGGTGCCGCTTTTTTCCGCCAAGCACTGGCACGGACAGCGCATGTACCAATGGGCAATACAAAATCAAACACTGAACTATCAACCAAAACAAGCGATCCAAGTGTACGAACTGACGTTGCTCGATCTCAACTCGGGACCCCCCACCACAGCTCGCCTGAGAATGCGCTGCTCGCATGGGACTTATGTCCGCGCTATGGCACAGAGAATAGGATCACTGCTACAAGGATCTGCTTGTGCTGGGTTCCTCATTCGTACACAATCGGGTTCCTTCGCATTAAGCCAGTCACAACCATTGTCAGAAATTGCGCTAGGTCTGGCAAAGTGGATCGATGTAAAAGAAGCGTTAACCCATCTGCCCTGTGTAGTGTTACCGGATCGCTGGCTTAGAAACTTTGTCAATGGCCAACCGGTTACATGGCCTGAGACCCGAGCCAATTTGGTATCTGTGACGGATCGGGGAGGACAGTTCCTCGGTATGGGGCGAATATACGAATCCTTGCTGAAAGCAGAGCGTTTGTACCGGTGAAGATAGTCGTCCTTCCGCCCGGAATAGGGGAAATGCCCTCCGCGTTGGGAATCGGAGTTTTCGATGGGCTGCATTTAGCTCACCGTATTCTCCTGGCGCAAACAATCGCGTTAGCGCGCGAACGCAATCTGAACCCTGCGGTTTTTACTTTTGATCCTCCACCGCCTCTATATTTTCACCAACCTGGATATCGGTTGATCTCCACGCTCGAGGAGAAAATAAGTGCCCTAGAACAACTGAAGATCGAAACTCTTTTCCTACAACGCTTTAGCCAGACATTCGCAGCGTTTACCCCCAGACAGTTTTTCAATTGGTTGATTGAAAAAACGCAGGCACAAGCGTTGTTGGTTGGCCAGAATTTTGGCTTCGGCGGAAATCGCCTAGGGAATGCGGATCTCTTGAAGGAATTCGGAGAATCGCAAGGGGTAGAAGTCAATATTCTGCCATTGTTAAAAAACCAACTAGGACTCAGCATTTCCTCCACTCTCATCAGGAGCTTATTGGAGAAAGGAAAGATTGAAGAAGCGAATCATCTTCTCTGTCAGCCATTTTCTGCACGTTTCCAATTTACAAATCATGGGTATTTTATTTCGATAGACTCAGAAAAAATCCTTCCACCGACAGGATGGTACCAGGGATTTGTAGAAGAGAAGGATCCCATCGTTTTCCAGCTGGAGTGTGACCGGATTCTTTGGTCCCAGAGTCTCCAACCTTACGAAAACGGTCTCGTACGAATAGTTTTTCTATCACACCTCTAACCAGCTTTACCGCTGATACAGCCTGTGATAAGATGACTGAACCCTTTACTGGGGAATAGCTTCCCTCGAGCTATCGACCCGGTTCAGGGAATAAATGCACAGAGCGAACAGGAGGGGCCATTGACTCTCTCGAAAGAACAGAAAGAGGCAATTATCAAGGAATTCCAGATTCACGATCTGGATACGGGTTCGCCCGAAGTACAAGTAGCTATTCTCACTGAACGGATCAATACCCTGACGGAGCACTTGAGGCTGCACGCGAAGGATCATCATTCGCGTCGCGGCTTGCTCAAGATGGTTGGGGAGCGGAGGCGCTTGCTGAATTATCTGAAGCGACAATCTGTCGAACGGTACAACAACGTGATAAAAACGTTGGGACTAAGGAAATAAGCATTTGAATAACACAAAAAGCATTGAAATCGCCCTGGGATCGCGCAAGATGATCCTGGAGACCGGAAAGCTCGCAAAACAAGCCGGAGGAGCTGTTACCGTATTAGCTGGGGATAATGTTGTCCTCGTCACCGCCTGCGTATCGAATAAAGCTCGCGAAGGGATAGATTTTTTACCACTAGTTGTTGATTACGAGGAAAGGATGTATGCCGCAGGAAAAATACCTGGAGGTTTTTTCAAACGAGAAGGACGACCTTCGGAAAAAGAGATCCTTCGTTCCAGATTGATTGATAGAGCCATTCGGCCGCTGTTTCCTGCCAATATGCGAAATGAAGTGCAAGTCATTGCAAAGGTCTTGGCCGCTGACCCAGAATATCCACCGGATATACTTGCCATAAATGGAGCTTCTGCCTCCCTGACCATCAGTGAAATCCCCTTCGATGGACCCATCGGTGCCGTGCGCGTTGGATTCAAGGATGGACAATTCCTTCTCAATCCTTCCTATCTAGAGATGGACGAAGGAGACCTTGATTTGGTGGTGGCTGGACGAGAAGATGCCATCTTAATGGTGGAAGCCGGCGCAAAGGAATTTCCCGAGGAGAAAATGCTGGAGGCTTTGGCTTATGCGCATGAACAAATCATCCGCATCATTCAGTCAATCCGACAATTTTCAGAGGAAAACAGCAAAACCAAGCTGACCTTCCCAGAATCAGAACCTGCAAAAGAATTGGTAGAGGTAGTGGATCAAGCGGTACGTCAACCGATTCGACTAGCGATCCGGATTACTGAAAAACAACAACGCGAAGAGGAATTGGCGCGATTGGATCTATTCCTGCGGGAAACTCTGTCCACGAAATATCCTGAATGGGATCCTGCAATCCAGCAGATAGAACACAAGATACTGAAAGAAGAAACCCGGCGAATGATCTTGGAAGAAGAAATCCGCCCAGATGGGCGCAAACCCGCAGAGATCCGACCTATTACTTGCGAAGTAAACACACTGCCTCGAGTTCACGGTTCTGCTCTTTTCACACGCGGACAAACCCAGGTGATGACAATCGTCACACTGGGAGCCTTGGGTGAAGTGCAAATCATAGAAGGTCTCGGACTGGAAGAGTTCAAACGTTATATGCATCATTACAACTTCCCACCGTTCTCCACCGGTGAAGTTCGGCCGTTGCGCGGACCAGGACGACGGGAAATTGGACACGGAGCCCTGGCTGAGCGGGCCTTGTTGCCCGTTGTTCCTTCGCAAGAGAGCTTTCCCTACACCATCCGGCTGGTTTCAGAGGTATTGGAATCCAACGGCTCCACTTCGATGGCTTCCACCTGCGGTAGCACCTTAGCACTAATGGATGCTGGCATTCCCATCCACGCGCCTGTTGCTGGGATCGCCATGGGATTGGTAAAAGAAGGGGATCGAATCGCCGTTTTAACAGATATCCAAGGTATGGAAGATGCTCTGGGAGACATGGATTTTAAGGTAGCCGGAACAGAGGCGGGAATCACAGCCCTGCAAATGGACATGAAAATCAAGGGGATCGACTTGGCCATCATAAAACAAGCACTAGCTCGGGCCTACGATGCCCGGCTCTTTATCCTGACAAAGATTAAAGAGGCGCTGCCTGCACCTCGAGCAGAACTGTCTCCCAACGCTCCCCGTGTTTTTGTGATGGAAATCAACCCGGACAAAATCCGTGAAGTGATTGGTCCTGGAGGCAAGATGATCAAGAAAATCACGGCAGAAACCGGAGCCGTGATCGATATCGATCAAACGGGTCGCGTATACATCACCGCACCTACAGCTGAATCTGGGGAAGCTGCGCGCAAGACGATTGAATTGCTTGTAGGTGATGTGGAAATCGGAGCGATCTTTGTAGGAAAGGTTACACGACTCGCTACATTCGGTGCTTTTATAGAGATCAGTCCCGGCAAGGAAGGATTACTACACATCTCTCAAGTATCCGATCATCGCATAGACCGGATTGAAGATGTTTACAAACTTGGAGAGGAAGTGGAAGTTAAGGTCAATAAAATTGACGAGCAAGGGAAAATCGGCCTGACTCGCAAAGGGTTACCTGGCGGTCCCAGTGCGGACACACCCGACCGTCCACCGCGTGATGCGCGTTCGCGGGATGATCGGGGGCGCCGCTCCAGCCGTGATGGAAGCGATCGGCCTCGATATGGGGAACGCCACCGCTAACAAGCCGTCAAACATTCTGATTCCGATCCGTGTTGATCCTAGCGCGGAAGGGTTACCCCTTCCGAAGACAATGACAACCGGATCGGCAGGTGTCGATTTATACGCCAGCGCAAGTGAACGAATTCCCGCTAAGCAGTGGCGCAAAGTGTCCACCGGTATCGCGATAGCGATACCGAACGGATTCGAAGGGCAAGTTCGGCCACGCAGTGGTCTGGCAATACAATATGGCATTACGGTTCTGAATGCTCCAGGAACCATTGACAGCGATTATCGCGGTTTAATTGATGTCATTCTGATCAATCATGGCTCGATCGATTTTCAAATTGAACGGGGAGACCGGATTGCCCAATTGGTGATTGCGCCAGTTGCAAGGGCCTCTTTTGTTCGCGACCCAGATTTGGAGGAAACCGAGCGATCCAATGGCGGCTTTGGCCACACCGGACGATAGAAAAATCATCTACAGAGATATCCAGCATCAAATCCTTTCATGCAACCGGTGTCAACTCAGCACTACGCGCAAACACGCCGTGCCCGGTGAAGGCAGATTGGATTCCAATGTGTTGTTTGTAGGAGAAGGGCCTGGAGAGCAGGAAGACCTGCGCGGTTTGCCTTTTGTAGGAGCCGCAGGGAAACTGCTGGATCAATTGATTCGCTCTCTCGGTCGGACTAGACCAGAAGTCTACATAACCAATCTGGTAAAGTGCCGCCCACCTGGAAATCGGGATCCTCTTCCGGAAGAGATTAATGCCTGTCGTCCCTACCTGATCGCGCAAATCGGGTTGATTTGCCCTCGCGTAATCTGCACTTTGGGTCGCCATGCCTTGCATGCGCTGATCAACCCCACCTGGAGTATCTCGAGTGTTCACGGGCGCGCAGTTCAAAAAGACGGTATCTTCTTCTTTCCCACATTCCACCCGGCGGCAGCTCTCTATCATCCCGCAAGCAAAGAGGACCTGATAAACGATTTTCTACGATTGAAGGCCCTCTTGCAGCAGGAAAAACCCCCTTGGATCTGAAATTCGTTTCTTTGGGTGGATTGGGTGAAATTGGCAAGAATATGATGGCATTCGAGATCCGCGGACGGATCCTGCTTGTGGATGCCGGCGTAAAATTCCCCGACGAAAAAACACCAGGAGTGGATTTAATTATTCCCGATTTTACGTACCTTATCGAACAAAGGGAAAAAATCGTAGGATTAGTTTTAACGCACGGTCACGAAGATCATGTTGGCGCGATTCCTTACCTTTTACAAAAGCTTCCGATGCCTGTTTATGGTACCGATCTCACGCTTGGTTTGGCAGAAGGCAGAACTAAGGAGCTCGGTGTATCGTTCGATAAGCATATTATTCGTCCCGGAGATGAAATTCACCTTGACCCATTTTCTGTGGAATTCTTGCAGGTTACTCACTCTGTGCCTGCCAGCGTCAGCTTAGCGATCAAGACGCCCCTTGGTATTATTGTGCACTCGGGCGATTTCAAAATCGATCAAAACCCCGTTGATCAACGAAAAATGGATTTCCCGCGGATTTCCGCACTTGCCAAGCAAGGTGTGCTTTGTCTTTTCTGTGATTCCACCAATGCCGAGCGGCCCGGATACGCTCCTTCTGAATTGGCTGTGAAAGGACCGTTGGAAGAGATTTTCCGTGCGGCTCGCAATCGCATTATCGTCACTACATTTGCATCGAATGTGCATCGTATTCAGCAGATCATCGCGGCGGCCTCTCTGTTTGGACGAAAAGTACTTGTGGACGGAATGTCGTTGAACAATGTAGTGACGGTCGCTGTCGAGCTTGGCTACTTGCAGATCCCTTCTGATATTCTGGTTCAGTCGGATGAGTTGAGTCGCTTACAACGGAATCAAGTGGTCATTATTACGACCGGAAGCCAGGGCGAACCCCTTTCCGCCCTCTCGCGAATCGCGTCAGGAGAGCATAAAAAGGTCGCAATCGAACCTGGGGACACAGTCATATTTTCTGCGGATCCAATTCCTGGCAACGAAACCCTGGTCGCAGAAACGATCGATAAGCTTTTCCGAAAAAAAGCGGAAGTGATCTACGGACCTTCAACCGGAGTGCATGTTTCCGGTCATGGGTTTAGTGAAGACATCAAAATGATGATCAATCTCATCCAACCGCGCTACTTTATTCCGATACATGGGGAATATCGTCATCTGGTGCGGTGTAGCAGAATAGCCGAGGGCGTCGGAATTCATCCAGACCGGATTTTCCTGGTAGAAAACGGTGAGGTTGTAAACTTCACTGCAGGTAAAGCTTTTGTGCAGGGAAAAGTCAAAAGTTCCGCCTCCTTCGTAGATGGTCAATCGTTGGATACGCTGGAAAGCTCGGTCTTGCGTGACCGACGGATCCTAAGCCAAGAAGGCTTTGTCAATGTTTCGGCGGTTCTGCAAATGCAAAAGCGAGTCATCCAGGCAAACCCTACGATTCATTCAAGAGGTTTCTTACCGGAAAAAGACCTGGAGCAATTTGCTAGCGAATTAACCCTCCAGATTGTTTTGCTATTCCATCAGTGCATGGAGCAGAATATGGACAGGGAATCTTGCGAACAAAAGACGAAAGATGCAGTCTTGCGATTCTTTTCCAAACGATTGAAGCGTCGGCCATTGGTGATAGTGAGCATTACGGACCTCGATGAGAAAACCGCAACGGAATAAACAGCGCAAGCGGAACAAAGGAAAGCAAACGGCCAAAAGGAAAAACTCTACGACGGCCCTCTGGGTTGGCATGATCCTGCTTTGTTGCGCTGCGGTAGTCGTAATTATCGTTTTCCTGCCTAAAGTTGTTGAGCTGATATGGAAAGGATTGGGTTGGAATGTCATTACAGTGGTTCTCTTCCTCGCCATCCCCATCCTTCTCTGGCGTTTTCTGAATGGGTTTCGTGCCCGCTTTCTAGCAGCATGGGTTTCGGGTTTTGTATTTGCATTTCTGCTGATTGGCAGGATCCTTCCTGCAACCTGGAACAGCGCAATCAATCAAACGTTAGGTCTAGGCATCTACCCAATCCTATTTGCTTTCGCTATCAGTGCGGTCATATCTCTTATCGGTCGTAAACTGTTTCCTAAAAGGACACCAATCGTTGGCTTGAAAGTAAAGAAAACAAAACCAAAAGAGACATTCACTGCTGTGGCAGAAAAAGCAAGAATCGAAAAAAAGTCCCGACCGGCAATCCCAGCAGGGGCCGCCGCCGAGTATCGCCTTCCCCCGCTGGATCTGTTAGACAAAAGTACAGGAGAAGGTATCAGAGTGTCTCGCAGAGAAACGCGTAATGTACAACAAGTTTTGGAAGAAAAACTAAAAAGCTTCGGGATCGGCACCCGCGTAACCAATATCGAAATCGGTCCTGCGGTTACTCGCTACGAACTGGAACTTGATCCTGGCGTAAAGGTTTCCAAGATCATCAACCTGTCTGATGATATCGCGCTGGCATTGGCTGCCAATGGCGGCGTTCGCATTGAAGCCCCGGTTCCCGGGAAGTCTGTTTTGGGAATTGAGGTCCCATCTGACAAAATTTCCACGGTCTCGTTGCGAGAAATTCTGGAAAGCAAGGATTTTACAGATCGAAAATTGCGCGTTCCACTTGCATTTGGTAAGGATATTGCCGGACACCCGATCGTGGCAGACCTGCGGGAAATGCCCCACCTGTTGATTGCTGGAACTACCGGTTCGGGCAAGAGTGTTTGTATCAACTCTATCATTTGTGGTTTGCTCTACCGTCATACTCCGAAGGATTTGGGATTGATCCTGATCGATCCGAAACGCGTGGAACTTTACAACTACCGCAATCTTCCCCACCTGCTCTACCCCGTGGTGGAAGACATCAAGCAAGCCACCGCCGTTCTGAAGGTAATCGTAGAGGAGATGGAGAATCGTTTGGCACAATTCTCAGCGGTTGGGGCAAGAGATATTGAAGCATTCAACCTTAAAACCAAAGAAGAAGACGGGGGCAAACGGATGCCTTACACCGTAGTGGTGATCGATGAGCTGGCTGACTTGATGATGATTGCTCCCGCTGATCTGGAAAAGTACATACAACGTTTGGCTCAATTGGCTCGCGCCACGGGGATCCATTTGATCGTGGCGACACAGAGGCCTTCTACCGATGTTATCACCGGAGTAATTAAGGCGAATATTCCTTCGCGCATCGCTTTTGCCGTCAGCTCACAAACGGATTCCCGGGTCATTCTAGATACTGGCGGAGCGGAGAAGCTGCTAGGGAAGGGAGACGCGCTCTTCTACCCCGTCCATTTCCCCAAACCAAAGAGGCTGCAAGGAGCGTTTATCTCGGAAGCGGAAATCGATCGCGTTGTGGAATTCTGGAAAGAGCAGGGTCGAGAAGTAGCGATTCGAGAATTGCCTACTCATCTGGGAGAAGCCGGAGAAGCCAGAGGAGACGATTTCGATGACCCTCTCTATCAGGAAGCCCTTCGCATTGTCCTTCAAGCCGGAGAGGGGTCGGCTTCCATGTTGCAACGAAAGTTAAAAATTGGTTATGCCCGCGCGGGTCGACTGATCGACCTGATGGAGCGGCAAGGGATTCTGGGTCCTGTGATTGGATCTAAACCGCGTCCGCTGCTTCGGTACCCGGAACAGTCTTCATTCAAATTCCAATGAAACCACCACAGGTTTTGTTTCTGGGAGAAACCCTTCTCTTACGCAAGAAACACCCTTGTGGCAGTAACCGGTGGTCCGTAATCCGGTTGGGGGCAGATATTCGGATTCGCTGCCTTGGTTGCGGGCATACGGTGTTGATTCCACGCAGTAAGTTGGAACGGATGATTCACCAACAGCAGGGAAACTAGCATGCGCGTCGGGATCATTGGTTTAACCAATATAGGGAAATCCACCTTGTTTCGCGCCCTGACCCGGATCAAAGTCGGCATCAACAACTTTCCCTTCTGCACGATTGATCCCAATATCGGTGCAGTTCCCGTACCAGACGATCGCTTGGAAGCCATCGCCGGCATTACAAAACCGCAAAAGAAAATTCATGCCAACGTAGAGTTCGTCGACGTTGCCGGACTGGTGCGGGGAGCCAACAAAGGAGAGGGGTTGGGGAATCAATTGCTGGGAAAACTGCGAGAGATGGATGTACTGCTCCACGTCTTGCGTCTGTTTCCCGATCCGGAAGTCATCCATGTAGAAGAAACGATCGATCCGATTCGTGACTTCGAGCTCGTCTGGACAGAAATTGCACTCAGCGACCTGGAGATTGCAAAACGAAGGCTAGCGGTGTTGGAAAAAACTGCGAAAAGAAGTGACACGGTCGGGCAAAATGAGATCGCAGCCCTCAAGACGCTGATGGATGCGTTAAAGAGGGGCGATTCTGCCTCCCTGGCCCATTTCCCTTCGCACCATTGCCAATCTCTGGGTGGGATAGGTTTTTTGACTTTAAAACCGATGGTTGTGGTTTTCAATATCGGCGAGAAGCAGATGGGAGAAAACGTCTTGGTCCAAAAGACGCTGGTTGATCGCTTTCCCGCAGTTAGAACATCGTGGATCCCGGCTCGAATCGAATGCGAATTATGGGACTTGGATGAGCCTGACCGTCTGGCATACCGTCACGAGCTTGGTCTGCAAGATTCTGCCATGAAACTATTGGTGCAAATCTGCTATCAGTTACTCAACCTGATCACCTTCTTCACCATCAAAAGCGATGTGGTTCGCGCTTGGTCCATTTCTAGTGGTACGAACGCGCAGAAAGCTGCCGGCAAGATCCATACCGATATGGAACGTGGATTCATTCGTGCTGAAATCGTTTCGGTTCCCCATTTCCTGGAAGCAGGCGGATGGGCACAATCCCGGGAGCGAGGATGGCTGTTGGTGGAAGGAAGAGATTACGTGATGCGTGATGGTGATATGATGTTGGTGAAGTATCAAACGTAGGAAGAAGAGGTGGAAATGTTATTCCGGAATATCATGATTCTCCTGATTGATCTTGCACTAGGTGCGTTGATGGGTTTAGAAATTCGACTTTCTCTTTTGGGTAAATTATTCGTTGAGCCTTTTTGCCATTGGATGCCCGCTCTCTTTTTCGCGTTACTGGTCTTGTGGATTTTGCTTTCCCTAGTGATTACCCAGCGTTGGATTTGGACATTAGGCGGAACGACGCTCGCCCTGCTTGCCGCCACCGCGATCCCGCTTTTCGATCAGCTGGCGTTAGTCACGGTGGATCAATGGATCAGTCTTTTGCTTTTCTTCCTTTTTGTGCTCGTTTCCACTTTTCTTGTATCTTTTTTTGCGGAATACGGACATCGCCTCATTCCCTTCCAACAAGCTGCCCGACAAAGTAAAGTAAAATTGCACTCCCCTGCAGGACCCTTTTGGTTTTTGTTCAGCCTAGCTGCCGGTGCGATATTTGCCATCACTCTCTACAACGGTTGGATCCCCCAGACCTATGTTTCCTTCCTAGGCTCAACGGAAAGTTTTCGTCTGGCATTTTATCTACTGTTTGGTACCATCGGCGGTATTCTTACCATTAGTCCTAGCTGGGCTGCTCTTTCTGCGTTTATCTTCGTCTTTTTTAGTGAATTCCTCTACCTGTTCTTTTACACTGCATACGCATCTTTTGGACAAATGCTTTCTTCTTTGACCAACTTGTTCATCGATCCGTATCGTATTACAGCTCCCGTGGCACTGCTGGTTGTCAGTACCCTTTGGTCCCTTACCGCAGGTGGATATACTCAGCGATATTTTCTGCTACGGGAAGTGAAACGAGAAGAGGGCAGGATCGTACCATTGGCGACCGAGGTGAACCCTGCACAGCAAGAAATAGGGATCGAACCGACCGAAGGAGCAAGATCCGTGGGTACCGACAATCCTCTTCTTCTGGAGGTGACATCGGTTCTTTTACCTTGCCCGAATTGTGGCAGGGTTTTAGAGAAGGAAGCTCAGTATTGTCCAGGTTGTGGCATTGAGCGGATCAGCAAAGTGTGATAAGGTATCACGTCACCAAACCCTGCTCCGAGAAACGGAGCTTTGCCCGAAGGGAGTGAAAAAATTGAATCCGTACGAGATTTGTTTGATTTTGCAGCCGACACTCACGCCAGAAGAAGCCGACCAATCCGCTGATAAGGTCCAGGAGATCCTTCGCAACAACGGAGGAGAAGTGATTAAAATCGACCGTTGGGGAAAACGACGGCTGGCCTTTCCCATCCAAAAGCAGAACGATGGTTTCTACTTCATCATCAATCTGAAGGCAGACAGCACCTGTATGACCGAAACCAAACGACTCATCAAACTGATGCCGGAAACACTTCGCTTTATGGCCATCCGGCAGTAAGGACAGCCAAGATGCTAAATCGAGTTTTTCTTATCGGTCGTCTTACCGCTGATCCGATCTTACGATACACCGGCAGTGGTGTTTCGGTAGCGACTTTCACCGTAGCTGTGGACAATAACTACCAGACCGCGAGCGGAGAGAGTAGAAGCTTAACCGATTTTATCGACGTAGTGGTCTGGCGCAAGCAGGCTGTCAATGTTGCCACTTATCTTAAGAAGGGACGGCTTGTATTCGTGGAAGGCCGCCTTACCATCCGTTCCTTTGAAACGCAGGACGGTCAAAAACGGAAAAAGGCTGAGGTGGTCGCGCGTTCCGTAAAATTCCTCGAACGCGGAACGACAACTTCAGATTCCTTGGGCAGCCCTGAATTGCCGGAAAGCGGAGATGAGGAATTCACCCCCGAGGACCTTTCCAATGACATACCGATTGGTTAGAGGAGAATAGTAAGACTCATGGAAACGAAAAAAGATTTCAAACGTAAAAAACCCCGAAGCCCCAAGGATCGCCGTCCCCGTAGGAAATTCTGTGCATTCTGCGTGGAGAACATCGTTGCGATCGACTACAAGGATACGAACCGGCTGCGCAAATTCATCTCAGATAAAGGGAAAATCATTCCTCGACGCGTAACAGGGAATTGTGCCAAACATCAGCGAGCGCTCACGCGTTCGATTAAACGAGCACGCGAAGTTGCTCTTTTGCCCTTCACGGGATAACCATGAAAGTGATTCTGTTGGAGGATGTCACTGCCTTAGGAAAGCAGGGAAGCGTAGTAGATGTCAACGACGGCTATGCTCGCAACTACCTTATTCCGCGAGGGATGGCAGAAGAAGCAAAAGCTAGCGCATTGCGAAAGCTGGAATTGAAGAAAAGTCGATGGCAAAAAATAGAAGCCAAGGATTTAGCCGAAGCCAAGAAGATTGCTGACCAGCTTTCCGGTAAGGTACTCCAAATGACGGCGGACGCTGGTGAAAGCGGGAAGCTCTATGGGTCGATTACGGCTCATCATATCGCAGAAAAACTGGCGACAGAATGGAATGTTGCCTTAGATAAGCGAAAAGTGCAAATCGAAGAGCCAATCCGCTCTCTCGGATTCCACAGAGTTCCACTGAAATTGCACCGGGATTTAGTAATCGAGCTTGAGCTGGAAGTCATCGTCAAAGAATAGGGAATGACGCCGGAACTGACCCGCCTGCCGCCCTATAACTTGGAGGCCGAGCAAGCTGTTCTCGGATCTATGTTGCTGGATCGGGATGCAATCGCTCTGGTGCTGGAAGTTCTTCATCCGGGAGATTTCTACCGAGAACCCCATGCTCTGATTTTCACCGCCATTATGGAGCTTTTTGAACGAGGGGAGCCGGTAGATATCGTCACAGTTGTCGATGCGTTGAGGGATAAAGGGAAGCTGGAAATGGTTGGTGGCACCAGCTACATCGCTTCATTGGCGGAAAGCGTTCCTACGTCCACCAGCGCGGTTTATTATTCACGGATCGTAGAAGAGAAATCCGTACTGCGGCGTTTGATCGTAGCCGGCACCAAAATCGCTGGGTTGGGATACGAAACGGATACTCCACTAGAAACTTTGGTGGACCAAGCGGAAAAAGAGATATACGCCATCGCGCAGCGCCGGCTTTCCGGGGAATTCGTCTGGATTCGCGATTTGCTGAAAGATGCTTATGACCGAATTGACCGCATGTACCATCGCAAGCGATTTCACACCGGCGTCCCGTCTGGATTCGAAGATCTGGATCGCCTAACGACGGGTTTTCAGCCCGCGGATTTGATCATAGTGGCAGCGAGGCCATCGATTGGCAAGACATCGCTCTGCTTGAATATCGCTGAAAATGCGGGCCTGAAAGAGAAGGTTCCGGTGGCGATTTTCTCTCTCGAAATGTCCAAAGAGCAACTGGTCCAGCGCATGATATCATCACTGGCGCGTGTGGATGCACAAGCACTTCGAACTGGTTTCCTGGACGAAAAAGAAGACTTTGAGAAAATTTCCCGTGCTCTGGCACCACTTTACGAAGCACCGATTTTTGTCGATGACACACCCGGCATCAGTGTAATGGAGATTCGGGTAAAGGCGCGACGCTTGAAAATGGAGCGCGGCCTTGGTCTGATCATCGTTGATTACCTTCAGTTAATGACAAGCAGAACCCGAGCTGAAAACCGAGTGCAAGAGATCTCCGAAATGACTCGAAGCCTCAAGGCCCTTGCGCGGGAATTGAGCGTTCCACTGATCGTTGTTTCCCAGCTCTCTCGAGAAGTGGAAAAAACCGAACGAAGACCACA
>JAPLHX010000102.1 GCA_026389415.1 Coprothermobacterota bacterium
CGGATCAGGCAAAGAAGGAAACGGTGGGGAGGAAGGTTGAGATAAGGGCGTGAGACAGATCTAAAAAGAGAGTTGGGCGACAGGCTCCTGTCCCCTTTTTGCTCCTTCACCACAAAACGTTATAGGTGATTCCCGACCCCATTATTTCATTCCAGTGCCAGATTCAGGGATATCGTCGCGCCGGGCGAGCCGAACAACATTAGATAGGCCGCCGTACCCGAACCGGGCAGAACGGCGCTGCCGCTACCGGGGCCGGAGGCAATCTGTTTGAAGTCAGCGTCGTAGAGCCGCCATTCGCTGGCGCCGTCGATGGACACCGAGCTGGTGGCAGGCAACGTGCGCCACTCGTTGAAACCTTCGCTGCCGATGGTCACCGTGGATGATCCGGCAGCGAGCGTCGGAACACTCGCCAGCGGGCGGAACAGGGTGCTGCCCTGACGGAGCCACTCCTCGCCCCCTCTGGCGACGACGGCGATATCGTTCAGGTCGCGTCCGCTGTCCTGCGGGATCAGCAGGAACATCCGCGCCAACACGTCGTCGACCGACGCATCGACCACATCCATGGAAGGGGTGAACAGATAGCCGGGTAAGTCCGGCATCGCGATCAAGGTGAAGCGGGGATCGGCACTGCTGCCCATCATAGTTCGATCGTACATGCTCACATTGGCATTCAAGTATGTCTTGCCGGCTCGCTCCTGCCAGGCCGGCGTCATCTGCGGTTTGGCAAAGAGTTTTTCCGCAAGCAGAACGGTGATCAGATAGTGGCCATAGCCGTACGTGGTTCTCGCTGCAAGGTAACGCCGCCCATCACCGATGACTGGGGTGTAGGAGAGCGTCGGATTCTCATCGCTGGTATACCAGCCATCGGCACGCAGTTTGAAATTCTTTACCTTGCGGTTCCAGACGCCACAGGAGGCTGATTCGATGGTGAGAGAATGATCCGGCGCGAAACTGACGCGGCACAATTTCAGGTTGGCGGCGTACAGTCCGCTGATAGCCTCTTGGTCCGTCTCTGACGGTGTCACTTCGGCCAGTGTCATTGGGGGCTGGGGGGCAGGCATGGCGGACAGTTTGCCGCGCTCTATCAAGGCGCGGAGGAGGATCTGCTCGGCTACGGACAACGCTTTTGCACCGCCCGAACCGTCGGTCAGCACGACGGCCGCCAGGTGTTCTTTCGGCAGCACAAGGAATTCTGTGTGATAGGCACTTGTGCCTCCACTCTTCTGCCACCCTTCGATTCCGACGGCCATCATCCCCGGCTGGGTCACTGTGTCCCACCCCAGACCGTATCGGACCAAATCCGTCGGCAGCGGATTGAAGGTACCAATGGTCTGGTCGGTTCCCATCTCCGCGACCGATGCGGGCGAAAGCATGCGGGTGGCGCCAAGAGAGCCGCCGTTCATCAACATCATGGCCAGGCGGCCCATGTCGGAGGGGGTCGAGTAGAGCCCGCCGGAGGCATAGACGCTGACGAATTCCGGCGTCACGAGCTGCCCATCGGCATAGGATTCGGCATAGGTCCCCGGCAGCAGGTCTTCGAGCTTCTGCGGATAGAGGCTGTGGCTCATTCCCAGCGGGATCAGGATCTCCTGCCGGACGAAATCGGGATAGCTCTGGCCGGTGAGCGCCTTCACCAGGATCTCGACCATGGTGAAACCGTCATTGCAGTAGACATTCAGGTACCCGGGATCAAACTTCAGCCGCTCTTCCTTTAGCGCCGCCTGCACTTGCTCGCCGTAGCCGGAATATGGGGCCGACAGGAACGCGTTGCGGTAGTCCGAGCCGCCGAATCCGGACGAGTGGTTGATCAGCATCCGCACCGTGATGTCGCGGTACTCCGGCGAGAGCATGCGGAAGTCCGGCAGGTATTTTACCAACGGATCGTCCAGCTTGACCTTGCCCTGCTCCGCCAGTTTCATCACGGAGACGGTGGCCAGCATCTTGCTGACCGAACCGATGCAGTAAAGGGTGTCGGTGGAGGCGGCCTGGCCGGTGGACTTCTCGGCCACACCGAAAGCCTCGCTCCAGACCACCTGATCGCCATCCACCAGCGCGACCGACATCGAGGCGGCGCCGGTCTCTTCCAGGGCCTTTTGGAGCGCAGCGCGACCTTCGGCGATGGTAGCGCTATACGTGAGCGGTGCGGGGGAACTGGATGGGGAACCCGAACAGCCGGCAAGCAGAAACGCCAGCAGAAGAAAACACACGATCAGGAAGCGTGAAGTGACTTTCATTGCATGTTCTCCTTTATCCCATTTACCGAAAAACAGTGATCCCTCCGGTGGTTTCCCCACCAGATGGGTTGGACATGCAGGATTTCCTCAAGGCAACGGTGGGAGCCGTAGTACCTAGCCCGTGAGGAGCGGAGAGTGGAATCCGGATGGTTGTGACTCCGATCCGTGATCCTTTTTCTGCAAGGTTCGGGCCGATTTTGCTGTGCGGTGTTGCATCCTGCGGAAGAGAAAATCGGTGGGACGACGAGAAAGACGAAACAGAACTGCTTGAACCCATGAGATGGTTTCACAAAACCTCTTTTCCGCTCAGTTGATTAGGTACTGTTTTTGATGGAGGAAATTGTCGGGGACTGTTGCTGCCTGTTAGATCATATTATACCACGACAGCAGAGGCTGGTGCTGCACTCTTGTGGTCATGCTTCTCTTGGGGTCAGAGGTCTTTACTACTAGCATTCCCGCGCTTTCTGCATGACGCGCGTTGAGCACCATTGGCCCATTACTAGGGATTGGGGTCGAACATCCGGGTTGGGGTCGTCGGGGTGGAGGGAGTGCCGGTCGGCTCCCGCTTGGGTTTCTCCCAAGACGTCATCAATTGAACCAGCGAGAACCGGTCCACCGCCCAATAGCTGGTGCCGGTCTGGGGCTCGTCGTAGAAATTCCCCGGGACAGTCATCATCCGAATTTGGTCCATGCGCAAACCGGCAAGCGCTTTGGTCAGTTGGAGCGCCCGCTCGAAGGGGAGATTGGTCTGCAAG
>JAPLHX010000106.1 GCA_026389415.1 Coprothermobacterota bacterium
CAGGTTGTGACCGCAGCCATGTCCGATCCCCGGTAGGTCGTCATACTCCGCCAAAAAAGCGAAAGCGGGCAAGCTCGGGTCCGACGGAGCGTCAGCCCGAAAGGAAGTCGGCAGACCGGCCAAGCTGGTCTCGACGGAAAATCCGTGGGCCTGCAGAAACTTGGCCAGCAACGCGCAGGCGGACGTCTCCTGTAACCCCAACTCCGGGTGGCGGTAGAGAGTCCGGTTGATGGCTGTAAGCTCGGAAAATAGTTCCTCTGTGTCCGCTCGGATTGCTTCCAGCAGGACATGCTGCCGCAGGCTGTTTACCATCTGGACCTCCCTTTTTATTCCAGTCGCCAGCAAGCGCCCTGGCGTCCGGCCTCCACTTCCACCAGACCGGGTTCTTCTTCCCGGCAGCGCGCGAATGCCACCGGACAGCGGGGATGGAAACGGCAGCCGCTGGGCATCTGGGCGGGGTTGGGCGTCTCTCCCCGGAGAATGGTCCGTTTCCGACCGGCCCGTGGCTCGGGACGGGGCATCACTTCCACTAGGGCCTTGCTGTAAGGGTGCAGAGGTCGTTGAATCACGGTTTCGGCCGGGCCCGACTCCACGATTCGCCCCAGATACATGATGGCAATCCGGTCGGCCAAAACCCAGGCCAGCGCCAGGTCATGGGTGATAAACAGGTAGGAAATCCGGTACCGGTCGCGCAGGGTCACCAACAGCTTGAGGATGTCGGCCCGCACCGACACATCCAGCATGGAAACCGGCTCATCAGCCACCAGAAAGCGGGGAGCCAGGATCAGGGCGCCGGCAATCACCACCCGCTGCCGCTGCCCGCCGGACAGTTCGTGCGGATAACGGGCGATGAAATCCTCCGCCGGCTTCAGGCCGGCGTTCTCCATCGCTTCCATCACCCGCTGATGACGTTCCTCCTCGTTCTTGGTCAGACGGTGAATCACCAGCGGCTCTGCCACGATGTCGTAAACGGTTTCGCGCGGATTCAGGGATTGGTAGGGGTCCTGGAAGATCATCTGTGCGCGCCGGCGAAACACTTTTAGATCCGAGGCCGTCATTTGCCTCACATCCTGGTCCAGGAATTCAATCGTCCCTTGCACCACGCCCGGTTCCAGCAGACCCAGCACGGCTTTACCGGTGGTGGTTTTGCCGCAACCGGATTCCCCCACCAAGGCCAGGATATCCCCTTCGCCGATCCGGAACGAGATCCCGTCCACTGCCTTCAACACCCTCTTCGGTTTCCCGGCCAAGCCTCCCAGCAGGCTGGTGCGCAACGGGAAGTACACCTTCAGGTCGTCTATCCGCAATACGTCAGGCATCGCTCGTCTCCGTCCGGGCCAGGTGACAGGCCACGGTGTGCCGCAATCCTTGTTCCCGCCAGGTCGGCTCCTGCTCTTGGCAGAGGGCCAGCGCATCCGGGCAGCGAGGATGGAAGCGGCAGCCGGTGGGCACCTCAATCATGTTGGGCGGTGTGCCGGGAATGGAGCCGACCATCTCTCGCGTCCCTGCCAGGCGGGGGAACGAGCGCAGCAGCATCCGGGTGTAGGGGTGGCAGGGATGGAAAAAGATCCGGGCAATGGGGCCGATTTCCACGATTTGGCCGGCGTACATGATTGCGGCCCGATCGCAGGTGTCTCCCAATACGGACAGGTCGTGCGTGATCAGGATCATGGCCATCCCCAGCTCTCGGCGCAAGCGCTCCACCAACTCGAAAATCTGGGCTTGCACCATTACGTCCAGCGCCGTGGTCGGCTCGTCACCGATCACGATCCGCGGCTGACAGGCCAAGGCCATGGCGATCATCACCCGCTGCCGTTGGCCCCCGGAAAACTCGTGCGGATAGTCGTCGATCCGCCGTCCCTCCAGCTCCACCTTCTCCAGCAACGCTGTGGCTCGGCGCCGAGCCTCTGGCTGACTAATGGAGGCATGCAAGCGGATGGCCTCCACGATTTGGCTTCCCACCCGCCGCACGGGGTTTAAGGCGTTCATGGCGCCTTGAAAGATGATGGAGATCTCTTTCCAGCGAAAACGGAGCAGCTCCTCCGGGGACAATTGCAACACATCCTGTCCCTGATAAAGGATCCGGCCTGCCGCGATCCGGCCGTTTGTCGGCAACAGGCGCAACAAGGAGAGGGCGGCGGTGGTCTTGCCGCAGCCGGATTCGCCCACCAAGCCCAGCGACTCCCCCTCTTCCAAGCTGAAGCTGACGCCGTCCACGGCCCGCACGATACCCTGCCGGATGCGGAAGTGTGTCTGCAAATCCTGGACGTCCAGCAGAGGCATCTCAGCGCCTCCGCAGCTTGGGGTTGAGGATTTCGTCCAGCGCGTATCCCATGAAGGTGAACGAAAGCACCACCAGCAGCACGCACAGCCCGGGGGGAATCAGGAACCAATAGGCGCCGCTGGAAGCCGCGCCGGAAGCGAACGCAAAATGCAGCATCATTCCCCAACTGGGGCGGGTGCTATCGCCCATCCCCAGGAAGCTGAGGGTGGTCTCAGATAGGATGGAAACGGCCACGATCAAGATCGTGTTGGCGAAGATCAAAGGGAACACGTTTGGCAACAGGTGGCGCCGCATGATGTGCCAGCGGCTGGAGCCCAAAGCGCGGGCCCGCTCCACGAAGGGACGCTCTTTCACTGCTAGAGCCTGAGCTCGCACCAGGCGAGCGGTGCCGGCCCAACCGGTGAGGCCGATCACCAAGATGATGTTCCATACGCTGGCGCCCAACAAGGCCGCCAGGATCAGCATCAACGGCAACCAGGGGAGCACCAGGAAGA
>JAPLHX010000022.1 GCA_026389415.1 Coprothermobacterota bacterium
AGCACCATGAATGGCCGGAACCTGCGTTCCCTGGCGATACTCGCGGTCATCGTTTTGGAAAAAATCCATGATTTTTTCCAGCGACGCGAAGGCGGTTTGAAAGATGGCGAACTTCTCCGAAAAGTCGCCGATCGGCTCGAAGAACATCTCCAAGTAGGTGAAAAAAGCCACCAGCACCCCCAGCGTCGTGTTGCCCTGGTAGACTTGCCAGCCTCCGTAGATCAACACGATCGCCCGGCTCAGTTGCTTCAGGAAGTTCACGGAGGGATAGAAGACCGTCCGCAACCGCATGGCCCGCAAGTTCTCCTTCAAGTAGTTACGGTTGATCTGGGCGAATTCTTCCCGGTTGCGCGGCTCGCGATTGAAGGCCTTGATCACTTGGAAACCGGCCAGATTCTCTTGCAGGTAGATGTTCATTTCCGCCACGATCTTGCGCACCAGGCGGAAGATCCGGCGCATACGTAACCCGAGGAACTGCAGCAGGAAGGCGACGGGGGCGGCCACCACCAAAGCGATCAAAGTCAGTCGCCAATCCATGGTCATCATCACCACCAGGATCCCCACAATCAGAGCAAAATCAGCGACCAGGGCCGAAAAACCTGCCGTCAGCATCTCGCTTAAGTTTTGGATATCGTTGGTCAGCCGGGTGATGATCTTGCCGACCGGGTTCTCGTTGTAGAAGCGGAGCGAAAGGCGCAACAGGTGTTCCATCAAGTCTGTCCGCATTTTCCACATCAGCTTCTGCCCCAGGGTGTTGGTCAGCAGGGCGCGAGCCCACACCAGAAAAAACGCGGCCGTAGCGAAACCGAATGCCGCGATCAGCAGGGGGAGAACGCCGGAATAGTTGCCGGGCAGGATGTATTGATCGATTGCGATTCGGAAAAGATAGTGCAAGGCGATGTTGGCCAAGGCCGAGGTCAGGATCACCAGAATGGAAACGGTTAAAATCGTGGGAAACTGGCGCAAGTACCGCCAGAAAAAACGGATCAACTCCCGGTCGGAACGCTGGCGGGACAGATCCTCAGGGGCCGGCATGGGAGGTTCCTTCCAGGATCTGGGCCTGATAAAGGTGGGAAAAATAGCCCTCTTGTTTCAGCAAATCCGCCGGCGCACCCGTCTCGGTGACTCGTCCGCCCCGCAGTACCAGGATCGTGTCCGTCCAAAGCAGGGTGGAAACCCGATGGCTGATGGAAATCACGCTGATCCCCTGTTCATGGATGTAGCGCTTCAGGTTTCCAATCAACGTCTCCTCGGTCTGGGTGTCCACGGCGGAAAGAGCGTCGTCCAGCAGTAGAACGGGACGGCGAGAGATCAACGCCCGGGCAATCGCCACGCGCTGGCGCTGGCCGCCGGACAAGGTGACCCCACGCTCACCGACCAGGGTGTCCAAACCGTCGGTAAACTGCCCGATTTCCTCCTCCAGGCAGGCCACCCGGACCGCTTCTTCCACTTCTTGGCGGCTGGCCTCCGGACGCGAATAGCGAATGTTTTCCAGCAGGGTGGCGGAAAAAAGATAGCTGTCCTGCGGTACGTAAGCGAAGAAGCGACGG
>JAPLHX010000171.1 GCA_026389415.1 Coprothermobacterota bacterium
CGGCAGGCGTCCAGCGTTTCAACCTCTCTGTGGACCGTGCGTGAGCTTTCCGCCTCCATGGTGATCATCGACTCCTCCTCGTCTCGTAAAGAGTACGGCATTACACCTGACAACAGGGTGTCAGGGAGTTTCCAGAAAATAAAAAGCTCCCAGGAAGGGGAGCTGCCGGCGGACTATTTCGAACGTCGAAGGTCGACTACAGTTTTTATTGCGAACAGATTTATTGCCTTGCCGACAGGGAGAAAAAACGGGCGGAAGTTTTGCAGGTTGGGTCAAAGAAACCATTGCGGCGGGGGCAGTTGACGGGTGGAAACTGAATCTGTCCCCTTGTTCTTTTCCTGGGCGGCGAAGAGCTTTGTCCTACGTGTGGTCCTCTCCCTTCTTTCGCTTTCGTCGGGAACCGGCAGTTGGCAACGGTTCGGTGGTTTCGGCCGCAACGGCCAACGCGTGACGAATGGCTGGATGCGGATCATCGGCCAGGTGGGCGCGTACGGCTTGGAAATAGCGCAGGACCCATTCCCGGGCCAATTTGCGCGAGCCGGCGAAGATCACCGGCAACTTGGGGTGAAAAGCTTGCAACTCAGCAGTTGCTGGTGGAAGGCGGCCATCCGCCCGAACTCGGCCAACAGGTTCAGTAAGGTCTTTCGTTCCACCACCGCCACCCGCTCTCCCTCTACTTCCAATGCATAGTCCCCCACCGCTAAGGCCTGCCGCCGGGTGCTCTCCTCGGGGAAATTCCAGCCATAGCGCTCGCGACTGTCGGCCAGGATCATCAATTGGGGGGAGACATAGGTGGAGAGCTTGCTGCGTGGCCGGCGTTGGCGCAGCGCTTCCTGGGTACGCCAGAAGATCTGCTCGTAGCTGCCCTCTTGCTCTTTGTAGGGTTTCACCAGGAAGAGAAAGTCGCATCGCTTCTTGCGCGGGCGGTCCAAAACCAATGAGAGGCGCTTTCCGAAGCGCTCCATGGCCACCACCGCCACCCGCTCCAGCTCCCCCGTGGGGGGCGACCAGGTCCGCTCTTCCTCGCGCAGGCAGAAGATGTGCCCAGAGCTGCCCGGCCAGCGGTCCTGGGTGCGCAAGGCCAACACCAGCCGGATCCCCCGCCACACGGTCAAGCGATACGGAAAGCGGGGATCCTCCGCAACTTCCTCCAGAACCCACTCCAGTTCGGCCATCGATTCCATTATAATGCACCGGGAATCATGAGGGACATGAGTGATATTCAGGGGCAAGAATTGGGGACAGCCACTGATTATTCTTGACAGCCGGGGAAGGGAACCGTTTTAATCCCCCCATTACCACCCTGGTTCAGTGCCGCTTATCATGCTCATTTTAAAACTCCGTTCGTTGCGACTCCTTCGTCAATCTACTTTCGGGCGATGAGGGATTCGTCAACGATCTGGAGAAACGGTTTCCATTGAAACGGGCAAGTGGGAAAGCCGGCAGAACTGTCAAGGCGGGGAAAAGAGACAGGAAATCAGTGGCTGCCCTTAGTTCAATTCGCAGGGAACGGCTCTGGGGTCCGCTGAAAGAGTAGTCTGTCCCCTTTTCTGTTCACTGACCTGTTTTCCCTCTCGATTATTTGCGTGTTTCCGCTTTGGAGGTTTCGCGCTCCGGTTCAGCGGCGGCGCGTAGCGCCGTCTGCTGTAACCAGTTGTTAGGGAGTAATAATGACTTCTGAATTACGAAATGTTGAACTTCCTGTGCACACTACAGATTTTGCAGGTACAACCCTGCTTGGTGAAGTGCCGCACACCAACCACAACTCCGTCTTTTCTGTCTGCACGTTGAAAAACCGAATCGAAGAGTTCTTCTTCGCCATTTTCAAGATACCGCCGCAGAGCATAGCCACACAAATCGGCGACTTGTACCATGCTGGTCAATTCACTATCAACAAACAGCGGTGTTTCGATTATGTTTTTGATGTCTGTCCACAGTGTGCCAGCTTGGTGATACTTCTTCATTAAGGCAGTGTGTTTTTTGGCAACAGTTTCATTGTTGTCATGAATAAGCAATCCACTTATGGTTGGGCTGCCCTTGCTAACGTGCTGAAGGAATGTCTCAAATCTGGAAACAATCTGCTCGAATGATTGCTCGCTTATACTCTTGGTTGTTCGTTCAGGGTCGAAGTATACTTTATTAATACACTCGGCAAATAATCTTGCAGAGCCCCATTTCGATACGCACAGAGCGAGTTCCTTTATGAAGTTCCGTCTCTCATCGTAACTCAGATGGATGTAATTCTCGGTTTCCCGATAGTTCTTTCGTGTTTGTTTATATTGTTTAGGGTTCTTGGCTCTTTGAAGCCGAAGCAATTCCGCTTTTCTCAGGCATTCAACTTGGGCTTTGCGCTGTCTGTAATCGAGGGAATCAAAGTCTGCAATTCGAGACTGTTCAAGATACGGTCGGAGAATCCAAGCAACATGTATTTCTTTGTCTCCCAAATTGTAGTTTTTCTTTATGACTTCAATTTCCTGTTCGTAACTCTTCCAGAACGATATTGGTATTGAAATACCGGCGAGAACATAATGGGAAGTGTTTCCTGGAAGATCTGGTGTGCCGGATTCGTCAATGTAGCACAGATACATTTTCTACCCCCCTGCCTGAAAAAAAGCGACTGGGTTTTGGGCTAAAAGCCCTAAGTTGAGACGCTTGGCGACTCATCCCAGACGCACAATAATTGTACTACAAATATATCAACCATTGTCAATAGTCCGATCCCAATCACCTAATATGTCACCCAAGCTGGCTCCGTTGAATCAACTAAAATGTCACCCAAAGGAGCCAACCCAAGAAGATGGACAGGCATGCCGGCAATGAGTGCATGGACACCCTGCCGGGGGCTTTCAACCTGCCGCGGGCTATCATGTTGCGCAAACGGTATCTCTGCGTCGCCAGCCGCCAAGAGAAATCCCGGATCCTCGATCAGTACTGCGCAAACACCGGCCAGAACCGCAAATGCACCACCCGCAAGATTCGCCCCTCCAAGAGACAGGCACCTCGTTCGGTGACATACCTTCGCTTTGCTCAAGGACAGGCTTTCGTCGCGGAGTTTACCCTTGAGCGAAGCGAAGGGCTTGAGGGCAGCGTTGGTGATGGAACGACCTACGGTTCGGTTACTTTGTTAAATGATTTAACACGTAGTCGATTTTAGCGTGCCGTGCGCATCATGGTTCGGACAACCAGCATTGATGCTATAGAATCAGTGGCTCTGCCACTCTATTCATTTCCGGGCATGCCTCCGATTTCATCATCACAGGGATCCTCCGTCAACCAGCGTACTGAGCAAGTCCGACCAGAATCCGCCACTCCGAAGAGGAATTTTTCAACTCCGTTCGTCGCGATTCTTTCGTCAATTGGCCTTTGGCGGATGAAGGATTCGTCAATGATCTGGAGAAACGGTTTCCATTGAAACGGGCAAGTGGGAAAGCCGGCAGAACTGTCAAGGCGGGGAAAAGAGACAGGAAATCAGTGGCTGTCCCCAATTAATTCCTGGCGGTATCTTTAGCGGCCGCATCCGAGGCTCCTCCTCTTTTCCAGCTCTCGCCTCCATCAATGACAAAATCGGAACCCGTGACGAAGCTGGACTCGTCAGATGCAAGGAACAGCATGGGGTATGCGATATCAATCGGCTGTCCTACGCGGCCCATCAGGT
>JAPLHX010000148.1 GCA_026389415.1 Coprothermobacterota bacterium
GCCAGTTGGGTGGAAGGAGCAGAAATTACTCCCGTAACCGATCTGCGCCAAGCAGTGAATTACCTAAACGGTGAGACGGAAATCCCTTTGCAACCTCGTTCCGATGCCGATCTGGCGGAAGCACCATTGGAATTGTGTGACTTTGGAGAGATCAAAGGGCAGGAGGGAGCCAAGCGCGCACTGGAGGTGGCAGCGGCCGGAGGTCACCATCTGATCATGATTGGCAGTCCTGGTGCCGGCAAGACGATGCTAGCCCGTCGTTTGGTGACGGTGATGCCGCCCTTGACGTTGGCGGAGGCGGTGGAAGTGACCGAGATTTATTCCATTTGCGGACACCTGATCACCGGCCAGACTCTGATCAAACGGAGACCCTTCCGCACACCGCATCACAGCATTTCTTATGCCGGATTGGTGGGTGGTGGGACCACACCCTCCCCCGGTGAGGTCTCCTTAGCCCATCACGGTGTGCTGTTTCTGGATGAGTTTCCGGAATTCCGGCGCGATGCCTTGGAAGCGCTGCGTCAACCGTTGGAGGAAGGGGTGGTCCATATCACCCGAGTGCGTGGTACCGCGGACTTTCCGGCTCAGTTCATGCTGCTGGCAGCGATGAACCCTTGCCCCTGCGGATTTGCCCTCGATCCGAAGCATGACTGTCGTTGTGGCGGTGGCGAAATCCGTCGCTACCGGCACAAGGTCTCCGGCCCCCTGTGGGATCGCTTCGATATTCACCTGCTGGTCCCGCCATTGACGGTGGAGGAATTGGTTGCCACAGACGGAGCCGATCAAAGTGGCCTGATGCGGGACCGGGTCACCCGCTGCCGCCAACGACAAGCGGAACGCTACCAGAATCTGGGATTGCGCTGTAATGCACAGCTTTCCGGAAAGCTACTACGCCAATTCTGCGCGTTGGAACCCAGGGAGAAGTCCTTTCTGCGGCAAGCGGCCGATCGCTTGCATCTGACCGCTCGCGCGTACGATCGCTCGTTAAAACTGGCCCGGACCATTGCGGATCTTGCAGGCCAGGAACAGATCCAATTGCCGCATTTGGCAGAAGCAATGCAACACCGTGGCAGCGAGGATTGGATGTAATGGACGAAGCGCGCGTCGCTTTTTCCTTGTTGGCCGAGACCTTGAGTCCCCGCCGCATGAATCAGATCTTGAAACAATTCTCGCTGGACCAAGTTTTTTCTGAACCAAAGCACGTGCTGGCTCGATTTCCCTTGCCGGATTCCACCTATCGCCTGCTGGCGCAGCCGGACGAGCGGCAGATCCGCGAAATCACTGGATGGTGCCAGGCGGAAGGTGCAGAAATGCTTTGGCGGGGGGAGGCCGGCTATCCTCCCCGGTTGGAGGCCTTGGCCGATCCGCCACCGTTTCTCTATGGGCAAGGAAAGGTCAAAATCCTGGAACAGGATGCCATGGCCGTGGTCGGCACACGGCGCCCCACCGCCTACGGCCGTCAGGCGGCATACCGACTCAGCGCCGATTTGGCCCGAGCCGGCTTGGTGATCGTCTCCGGCTTAGCCCGCGGTTTAGACGCCGAAGCGCACAAGGCCGCCTTGGAGGAAACGGGTCTCACCGTGGCCGTCTTGGGCTCCGGTCTGCAAAAGATCTACCCGCAAGAGAACAAAAGCCTGGCGAGCCGGATCTGCGATTCCGGTTGTCTTCTGGCGGAAGTGGCCCCGCCGGTGGAGCCGATGCCCTGGCGCTTTGTCGCCCGCAACCGGATCCTGGCAGCGCTTTCGCTGGGCGTATTAGTGGTGGAAGCGGGCGAGAAATCGGGCGCCTTAATCACCGCCGACTTTGCTTTGGACCTGGGATTGGAGGTCTTCGCCGTTCCCGGATCGATCTTTGCCGCCCAAAGCCAGGGCTGCCTGGGCCTGTTGCAGGAGGGAGCAAAGCTGGTCCGCACAGCGGAAGACGTACTACAGGAATTGGGTTTGGCGTCACCTCCGGCACAGCCGTCACTGATCTTGTCGGAAGAAGAAGAGAGGGTGCACGCCTTATTGCAGGATGGGCCACTCGGCTTAGACGAGCTGATCCAGCAATCGGGCTTGGCCGCTGCCCAAATTCTGTCGCTGCTGACCCTGCTGGAAGTCAAAGGCGCGATTTGTCCCCTGCCCGGTCGCTTCTATTGCCAAACCTGAGTGCTAGAGGTCCAGTTCGATCCCCACGCCAAGTTCCAGCGCTCGCCGGGAGATTAAAGGGGCGGTGGCCATGTCGTCCAGCGCCAGTCCTAGATTGACGGCAAAGATCCGTTCCGCGTCGTTTTCCCGTCCGGGGACCTTCCCGGCGACCAAGTCCCCCAGGTCGAACAGGTTTGACGGGAATTGCTGGAAGTAGCCGGCCTGACGGTGGTATTCCAATTGCGCGATATCGTCGGTAAAGACCTTATCCGCCCGGGCAAACACCTCCGGTTTCCAATAGGAATCGTAATCCACCGGGGAAGCAAACGCTCCGGCTGCCAGCCAATTGTCCTCGATTGAAGGAGTTGGGTGTTTCAAGATTGGCCCGGCGGTGACCACCAGATCCGCTCGGCGAACGGCTTGTTCCGGGGACGTCGCGATTTCCACCGGAATCTGTAACGACGTTTCCACCCGTTCTTTGTACACCCGGCTTTTTTCCGGGTCCAGATCATAGGCTTGCACACAAGTAATGGTGAACTGACAATGTAATGCCTCCAGGTTGCTGTACCCTTGCACGCCGCACCCCAGGATCCCCACGACGCTTGCATCCGGCCGGGCCAGGTATTTGGCTGCCACGGCGGTGGCTGCTCCCGTCCGTTGGGCAGTGACCCAGGTCGCATCCATTACACAGATCGGAATCCCCGTTTTCACATCATTTAGCACGATCAAACCGCTGATATAGGCCAGGCCTTTGTTGAGGTTCTGGGGAAAGCCGCTGACCCACTTGATCCCAGCCACTGCCATGCTCGGGATATACGCCGGCATGGCATGGATGAAGGCATCCGTCTGGGGGTGGATTCCCGGCTTGGGCGGCATTTCCGTGCGACCCATTCCCTTTTCGAAGAACATCCGTTCCAGACTGTGGATCACTTCCGGCATCGGCACTGCCACTCGTTCCACGTCCGCGCGGGCCAGGTAGAGCATTTTCATCCGAGTCTGCTGCCTCCTTCGTCTGTGCTAAAGTGAACCCATTGTATCGCACCGGAGGGTTCCATGGGAAATGGAGTCAAATAAATCCTTTGCTATAATGGCTGGCGACATGCCCACCGAGAGCGAAGAGCAACTCTACCGGTTCCTGGCTGATGCCGGCATTGAATTCCAGCGGCACGAGCATCCGCCGGTGTATACCGTGCAGGAAGCGGAGCAGCACTGGGAAGGGATTCCGGGTGCGCATTGCAAGAATCTGTTCCTGCGCAACAAGAAAGGGAATCATCACTATCTGGTGATCCTGCTGGGAGAGAAAACAGCCGACCTGCACCGATTGGAGCGGCTGCTGGGCGAAGACCGGCTCAGTTTCGGTTCCCCCCAGCGGCTGATGGAGCACTTGAGGCTGGAGCCCGGCGCCGTTTCCCCCTTTGGTCTGATCCACAACCCCACCAAGGATGTGCGGGTGGTGATCGACCAGGATTTGAAGAATTACCAACAGGTCAGTTTTCACCCGAATGTGAATACGGCCACGATCACCATCAGCGTACCGGAGTTCACCAGATTCCTAACCCTGTGCGGTCAACCGGTCCGCTATTTCGCTTTCTAGTGGAAACCCCTTCTCCGCAAAAGAAGCCGTTTCGTTCGTGATCAAGGAAGCTTGGAGTGAAGTCTTTGATGTTGGCACAGCTTCCCTTCCCATCTGTCAAAAATAATCAGTGGCTGTCCCCAATTATCCGACTTTCCGGCGCAGTTCATGCTGCTGGCGGCGATGAACCCTTGCCCATGCGGATTGACATTGTTTAGATATAATCAGTCCTAATTGCCTTAGCTTGGTGGAGCCAGGTATTTTTGAAGCTTCATGACAATATAAATATTGATATTCTCCGTTTGTTATAATAATTTCATGAATAATAAACAGCCTATCGCTTATGTTATATGCGGATTTATCGGAGCAGGTAAAACTACTTTTGCCAGAAAACTGGAAAAGGAAACAAAAGCAATACGAATAACTAAAGACGAATGGATAATAAAAATTTTCGGAAATAAAATAACATTGGATAAGAACTTTGAGAGATATGACAAAAATATAACTGAATTGGCAACAGATATTGCTTTCAAGATCCTGAAATCTGGAAAAGATGTGATAATAGATGAAGGTTTTTGGGTTAAATCCCAAAGAGATGATATAAAGAAGAAAATACTACAAGTAGGAGCAAAGCCAATTTTTTATTATGTCGAAAGCTCGGTAGAGAAAATGAAAGAAAGGGTTATTAACCGAAGTAAATATCCACCTATAGATTCTTTTGAAATAAATGAAGAAATGTTTGATAAATATTTAAAATATTGGGAACCACCGACTGTAGAAGAAGACATTCTATTAGTAACTTAATCAATTAAAGTTCGAACTGCTTCAGCTACGGGGAGCACAATTTATCACTATTTTACCTATTCGTGATGTTCTACTTTTAAGATTATATTCGGTTTAACGCTTGCTATTGCGGGTAACAGATGATTGAGTACTTGT
>JAPLHX010000036.1 GCA_026389415.1 Coprothermobacterota bacterium
ATGGACGAGTGTGATCCGGTGATCCCGGTGATCGCTCGGTTGCAGCGGAACTACCCCCAGAAGCAGATCTCTTTCTACATCGCTGCCCCACTGGGGTCCAACCGAAAGGCCGCAATCCTCCATTTTCTAGCACAAAAAGCGCGGCATTCCATCCTCGTCTTAAGCGATTCCGACATTCGCGTCGGTCCCGATTTCTTACAGAGAGCCGTGGCCACCTTGTCGAACAAGCGAGTGGGCCTGGTGAATTGTCTTTACCGGAGCGAACGTGCCCTGTCCATTGCCGCCAAGGTAGAGTCTCTGCTGATCTCCACCTTTCTTTTGCCATCCGGAATTCTCGGCACCTACCTGATTGGGTTCCATTTTGCCTTCGGTGCCGCAATTGTGTTACGTCGTTGTGCCCTGGAAGACATTGGTGGGTTTGAGGCGATCAAGGATCATCTGGCCGATGACCATCAGCTTGGCTACCTGATTGCAAAGGCGGGCTGGGACGTGGTATTGAGTCGCACTGTGGTGGCCAACCAGCTGAACCGAGTTCGTTGGCGTGACTTCTGGGATCGCCAATCCCGCTGGATGAGGGTGGCTTGGGTCAGCCGCAAAAGAGAATACCCGGGTTTGCTGATCACCTATTCCATTCCCCTGTCTTTTCTGCTCCTTCTGTTGTCCGGTTTTTCTGCGTTTGCGCTCTGGCTGTTTATTGGTTCGATTGGATTGCGCCTGACCATCGGCATCGTGTTCGCTCGCCTATTGGGTCATCCACAGCTGCAACGCTGGGTGGTGCTGTTGCCGCTGGCCGACTTTTGCTTTTTTTTCCTTTGGATTGAAGCGATGTTCGCCACGCGCGTGCGTTGGCGCGACGAAATATTTGTGTTGCTTCCGGACGGTCGGATGGTGCCGCGGTTGGAGGAAAAGGAACAGGAAGATCATCCCTAGGGTCCACTGCTGCCACCATGACTCTTGACGAGCAGGGTATAATCTCTTTTATGAATGAACGTTCATTCATAAAAGATCATCAAACCAAAGAACGGATCGTGCAGGCATCTTTGGCCGTTTTTGCGGAGAAAGGCTACCATGCCACCACAATCCAGGAGATTGCTCATCGTGCTGGAATCGCCGTGGGCACAATTTACATTCATTTTTCCAATAAAAGCGACTTGTTTCGCACTCTGATCCAATATGTGCTGGAGTCGATCCAGTCTTCGATCCAGGAACGCAATCGACAAGAGTTGGAGCCGTGGCGCAGGCTGTGCAACGTCTTTGAGGTTTCCCTTGACCTACTTGTGCAAAATGGGGATCTCTTCCGCATGATCCGACACCTACTGGCGGAAGGCGGTAGCGAAGATGGAAAATTGATCGCCTGGGGATGGGAAGCTGCGGAGGGTCTCAAACAAGATCTTTGTGCCTTAAACCCCACTCTCCCGCCCAAGTCCGCTCACGTTTCCGCGCAAATTTTAATTACATTCCTTTTCTCCGTTTCCACCGGATTCATCGTCGGGCAACTGGATCTGGAGGATTTGGAAACACGGGAAATCCTGGTACAGAACTACCAAGCACTTTTGAAGCAAGTGTTGGAATCTCCTGCAGACATTGTGCAAGAAGGAGCGAAGATTT
>JAPLHX010000285.1 GCA_026389415.1 Coprothermobacterota bacterium
TTGAGCTTCCCCTACCGAACCGTGGTTGTCTTACGGTATTTGGAGGGATACAGCCAGAAGGAGATCGCTCGGATTCTAAATCTACCATTGGGAACAGTGAAATCACGGATCAACGGAGCTTTAAGGAAACTGCGAGAACGACTACGCCTGCAGGGTGTTTCCGAGATCCGCGAGGGAGGTGAATTTCTTGGATTGTAGGAACGCGCGTCGGCAGTTTGACTCTTTCCTGCTGGGCGAGCTGGGGAACGAGCGGAAAGCGGAGTTGGAATCGCACCTGCAGAAGTGCACTTCCTGCCAAGGCCAATGGCAAGAGTTTCGACAATTCATCTGGTTGGTACAGGGGAGTCTCCGCATGATTCCTCCTCCCAAGGCGATGGCTCGCGTTTCACTGGTTGCAGTGTCCCGGCCGAGGAATCGCGTGGTTCGGGTGTTGGCAATGGCGACTGCCGGCGTCCTATTATTGGTTTTTACCGCCCTCCCATTGCGACTGACACCGATGCCTGGTCCGCTTCAAGCTTCATCCGGCATCCCATCCCGCTCTGTGGTAACATTAACCAACGGTCCATCGGTCTCCCCGGTGCAAACCCAGGGGAGCTGGTATATTGCCTTTCGTTAATCCGATAAGGAGGTGATGAGGGAAAAGAGGGAAAACGCAGTTGGAGGGTTCTTCAGCAGTAGGATAATCTCAGTAGTAGAGTAACTAAAAACAAGGAGGATTATAAATGAAGAAGTTTATCGTAGTGAGCGTTGCGGCTTTGTTGCTCCTGACCTTGGCGTATGTGCCGGGCGTTGGGGCGGCCCAGCTCTCCGACATTGCCGGCAATCAATTCGAGAAACAGATCACCAAGCTGGTCGAAGCCGGCGTAATTGCCGGTTTCCCGGATGGCACCTTCAAACCGGACCAGGAAGTCACCCGGGCCCAGTTTGCCAAGCTGATTTCCGTGGCCTTTGCCTTGCCGACCACGGGCGTCACTGCATCCACTTTCTCTGATGTTCCCGCCGACCACTGGGCGCTCGGCTTCATCGAAGCGGCCGTGGTCAAAGGCTGGATCAAGGGCTACCCGGATGGGACTTTCGGTCCGGAAAAAAACATCACCCGCGAAGAGATGGCAACCCTGATGGTCCGCGTCCTGGGCCGTGAACAAGAAGGCACCAAGTACACGGAAGCCTTCGTTATGGCCAACGACTGTGCCAAGGTTGCCGATTGGGCTTTCGGCGCCGTGACTTTGGCCTATCACAACGATATCCAGGTCCTGACCTACCACGCCGGCCGGATGATCGATCCCCAGACGCCCGCCACCCGTGCCGAAACCGCCAACGCGGTCTACATGGGCATGAAACCCCCGGCGCAGGGCGGACAGTTGATCGTCGGCATGGCGCAGGAACCATCCAAGATGTATCCCTACCAAAACAACATGGCCGCCAAGTCCCAAGTCTTAAATTGCACCCTCGACGGCTGGATCGGTGTCGCTCCTGAGGGCACCGGCGTCACCCAGAAGGGCGTCTATTATCCGATCTTCGCCCAGGAAGTCCCCTCCGTGGAAAACGGTCTGGTCAAGTTTGGCGAGGACGGCTCGATGGATATGACCTGGCACTTGCGCAAGACTCCGGTCTACTGGTCGGATGGCGTGCAGGTCACGCTCGACGACAGCATTTTTAGCCACGAAGTGCTGCTCAATAATGCGATTCCAGCGGACTCCCGCGATCCGGAAGACGTAGTGACCACCATCGAGAAGCTCGATGAGAACACGTTGCACGTAGTCTATAGTACGGAAAAGTCTGCCGCCCTCTACGGTCCCGCCTTTTCCCTGGCCAAGCACAAATACGGCGACATGGTGGCCAGCAACCCCGAGGGTTTCTTCCGCTCCGACGTCAACCAATACCCCTTGGGCCACGGCGCCTACAAGATTGATTCCTGGACCGTGGGATCCTCCATGACGCTGACTGCTCGTGAGGACTATCACTTCGGGCCGCCCAACCTCAAGTCTATCGTGTGGTTGTTCATCCCCGACGCTTCCACCATCTACGCCCGCGTCGCCTCCGGCGATCTGGACCTGACTATCCCCGGCATCGGCGTGGCCACCACCACCGCCATCGATAACCTAAACAGCGTTGACGGCGTCGTTTACGAGATTCACCCCTCCACCTACGTCGAGCACATGGAGTTCAACGTCTTGAACTACGATCGGGTGGCTCACCCGATCTTCTCCGATGCCAACGTGCGCAAGGCTTTGTCCTATGCTGTAAACCGTGAGCAAGCCTCCACCGAGCTTTACAAGGGCTACGAACCGCCGGCGTACTCCATGATTCCCCCCGCCGTGGCGGTCTGCTTCGCTACCAAGGAAGAGATCGGACTCGACCTGATCCCCACCTACGATCCTGCCAAAGCCAGCGCTTTGTTGGATCAGGCCGGCTGGATGATGGCGTCCGATGGTTTGCGCTACAAAGACGGCAAGAGACTGGAATTCCAGCTCTCCACCACCAACCGCACCGACCGCCAGCAAATGTGCGCCATCTGGCAGAAGAACTTCGCCGACATCGGTGCCCAATGTAACCTGGACTTTAAGCCGGGCGCATCCTTCTTCACCGACACCTGGGCGGGCATGAAGCGCGGCTACCCTGACATGGTCGAATTTGCCTGGGGTTCCACCGATCCCCGCTACCCGGTGACCGACGTCTTACGCGGCGACCGCGTGGCCTTCCCCGAAAGCCCGCAGGGGCAGAACTACAGCGGTTGGCAGAATGCCGAATACGACAAGCAGGCCCAGATTATCCAGGATACCTTTGACGTGGCCAAGGCCAAGGAAGCCGCCATCAAGTCCCAGCAGATCTTATTGACCGACATGCCGGTGATCCCGTTGGTGTTCACCGCCGATGCGGCTCTGTACAAAGTCGCCCTCCAGGGCATCAAGGACCCCAACTGGTCCTCCATCACTTGGAACGTGGGCGAATGGTATTGGGAGCGCTAGGGATCATCTAGCACTGCCTCGGTTTTTGCGCGGTAGCCCTGCAAGGGGCTACCGCGATTCCAAGAAAGGAGAAAACGGAACAGGATGTTTACATTTATTATGCGGCGATTTCTGCAGATGATCCCGATCCTGATCCTGATCTCAATCCTGGCATTCCTGCTGCTGCGTCTTTCGGGTCCCGATCCGGCGGAATACATGATCATGGCCAACCCGCGCATCAAACCAGAAGACATCTTGCGCGAAAAACAGCGATTGGGGCTGGTGGACGCCAACGGCAAGGCGGTGCCGTTGTTCATCCAATACTTCTACTGGGCGAAGGGGATCCTGCAGGGGGAGTGGGGTTGGTCGCGGATCTGGCCCAACGTGACGGCCTTCCAGGCGATCATGCTGTTTTTGCCCAACTCCCTGATTCTGATGGGGCTGGCACTTTTAATTGCGATCCTGGTGGCCGTGCCGATCGGCATCTATTCGGCCTTAAAGCAATACTCAGCGTTCGATTACATCTTCACGACCGGTACCTTCTTGGGGATGTCCCTGCCCACTTTCTGGCTGGCGCTGATGGCGATCATCGTGTTTCATCTGCTTCCCGCGCGATTGTTCGGCGCACCATGGTTTCCCGCCGGAGATCTGGCTTCGTTCGGCAAACCCTATGCCGGCGTTTGGTGGGACCGACTTTGGCATCTCGTACTACCAGTGGCGGTGTTGAGCATCTATAGTATGGCCGGATGGACCCGCTACATGCGCAGCTCGATGCTGGAAGTGATCCGGGCGGATTACGTCCGCACGGCCCGTGCCAAGGGAGTGCCGGAACGGCGGGTAATCTACAAGCATGCCCTGCGCAATGCCTTGATCCCGATGGTCACGATCCTGACCCTCTCGATTCCGGGGCTGTTCGGCGGGGCGCTAATCACGGAGACGGTCTTCGCTTATCCCGGCGTGGGGCGAATGCTCTACCAGGCGGTGCTTGGCAAGGACTACGCGGTGGCCATGGCCGATATTTTGTTCCTGGCCCTGCTGACGGTGCTCTTCAACCTGGTGGCGGACGTGCTCTACGCGATTGTAGATCCACGCATCCGCTACAACTAGAAAAGGAGGCGGCGAATGGCACTGGATTCGATTTTCTCAGTCGAACTGGCACCTTCCTTCTCGTACTGGCAGATGGTTTGGACTCGCTTCCGCAAGCACAGGCTGGCGATGTTCGGCGCGAGCGTGATCATCATCATGATCCTGCTCTGCTTCGTGGCAGCACCGATCATCACTGCCACCACCGGTTACCACTACACCAGCATGGACCTGCCGAACCGCTACGCCCTCCCCTCCGGCGCCCACTGGTTCGGCACCGACGACATGGGGCGGGATGTCCTCACCATGATCTTGTACGGCGGCCAGGTCTCGATCGAAGTCGGGCTGATCTCGGCCTTGGCCGCGGTTCTGATCGGTTCGTTGGTGGGCGTTGTCTCCGGCTATTTTGGCGGGTGGATCGACGAAGCGCTGATGCGTTTTACCGACGTGATGATGTCGCTGCCCTACCTGCCGCTCTACCTGGTGCTGGCGATGGCCTTCGGCCCCGGCTTCTGGACTTTGATCGGCATCTTCGTTGGGTTCGGCTGGATGGGGGACGCAAGACTGGTGCGGGGCGTGGTGCTCTCGCTGAAGAACATGGAGTTCGTCGAGGCGGCGAAGGCGATCGGCGCTTCCCCTTGGCGGATCATGCTCAAGCACCTGCTGATCAATTCGATGGCGGTGATCATCGTCTCCACCACCCTGCTGATCGGCGGCAACATCGTGGGCGAGGCCGCCCTCAGTTTTCTCGGCCTGGGGATCCAACCGCCGCAGCCGTCCTGGGGAAACGTCCTGCAGACCGCGTCGGGGTACATCTTTGCCCCCGGCAATGGCCCCTGGCTGATCTTCTACCCGGGCTTCTTCCTCTTCCTGACCGTGTTGTCCTTCAACTTCATGGGGGACGGCCTGCGCGATGCGCTTGACCCCAGGCTGAAAGGATATCGATAGCGTCCATCGAAGGTCATCATGATTGCATTCTATCCATGAGGTGAATCGTGTGAACGAGCAAGTATTGCTGGAAATAAACAATTTAAAGACCTACTTCTATACGGACGAAGGAGTCGTGCCGGCAGTCGATGATGTAAGTTATCGGATCTTGTCCGGCGAAACTATGGGTTTAGTCGGAGAATCCGCTTGCGGAAAGAGTGTCACCTCACTTTCGATCATGCAACTGATCCAGATCCCGCCAGGCAAGATCGTCTCAGGAGAGATTTTCTTCAAGGGTGAGAATCTTTTGAAGAAAACAGCCAATGAGATGCGCAAAATTCGCGGCGCGGAGATTTCGATGATCTTTCAGGAGCCGATGACGTCGCTCAACCCCGTCTTCACGGTGGGGAACCAGATCAGCGAAGCGATCACGCTCCACCAGGGGGTTTCCCAGCGGGAAGCGGAGAAGAAGACGGTGGAAATGCTGGAACTGGTCGGGATCCCCTCTCCCGAGAGGCGAGTGAAAGAGTTCCCCCACCAGATGTCCGGCGGAATGCGTCAACGGGTGATGATTGCGATGGCTCTCTCCTGCAATCCGGACCTTCTAATTGCCGATGAGCCCACCACCGCACTGGATGTGACCATCCAAGCGCAAATCCTGGAGCTGATGAAATCGTTAAAGGAAAAACTGGGGATGGCCATCTTGTTGGTCACGCACAATTTAGCTGTCGTAGCGGAGATGGCGGATCACATCGCGGTGATGTATGCCGGCAAGATCGTGGAATACTCCATCTCGCGCGAAGTCTTCAAGAATCCGCGTCATCCCTATACCGGTGGTTTATTGATCTCGATTCCCCGGTTGGATGTTCCTCGCACGGCAGAACCTCTGCCTACAATTCCGGGTGTGGTGCCCAGTCCTTACAACATGCCCAAAGGGTGCCCCTTCAATCCCCGCTGCGCCTACGCCCAGGAAAACTGCGTGCAGGAGTTGCCGCCGCTGGAAGAGCTCACTCCGGGTCATCAGGTGCGTTGCTTCTATCCTTTGCCGCTGGGAGGAGTCTTCTAATGGAACTCAATGCAGACGCCAATGCAGAGCTGCTGATCCAAGTCATCGATTTGGTGAAACACTTTCCCATCATCCGCGGTATCATTGGCCGCAAGGTGGGCGCCGTGAAAGCGGTAGACGGGATCTCGTTTGAGATTCCGCGCGGCCGCACCCTCGGTCTGGTGGGAGAATCCGGTTCGGGAAAAACCACCGTGGGCCGGACCATCCTGCGCTTGATGGAACCCACCAAGGGTCAAGCGCTGTTTGAGGGGAAGGATGTCTTTAAAATGCGTCCCTCCGAACTGCGTTTATTGCGGCGGGACATGCAGATCATCTTCCAGGATCCCTTCGGTTCGCTAAACCCGCGTTTCCCGGTGGGAGACATCATTGGGGAGCCGCTACTGGTGCATGGTTTGGGCAACCGCAAAGAGAGGCAAAATCGAGTCAGCGAGTTGATGGAAGTGGTCGGTTTGCGGCCGGAATACTTGAGACGCTATCCGCACGAATTCTCCGGCGGCCAACGACAGCGAATCGGTATTGCCCGCGCATTAGCCATGAACCCGAAGTTCATTGTGGCGGATGAACCCGTTTCCGCGCTTGACGTTTCCATTCAATCACAGGTGATCAACTTGCTGGAGGAATTGCAGGAAAAGTTCAATCTAACGTATCTTTTCATCGCCCATGACCTGGCCGTTGTACGGCACGTTTCGGACCGGGTGGCTGTGATGTATCTGGGCAAAATGATGGAAACTGCCGACAACAAGGATCTATTCAGCAATCCGCTCCATCCCTACACCCAAGCCTTACTTTCCGCGGTGCCGGTTCCCGATCCCGATGTCAAGAAGCAAAGGATCATCCTGCAGGGCGATATCCCTTCCCCAATCAATCCGCCCAAAGGATGTGTCTTCCATACCCGCTGCCGGTATCGTTTTGAACCGTGTGACAAGGAGAAACCGGAAGGAATCGATGTGGGGAGCAACCATCGGGTCTGGTGCTACTTGGTCGCCAAACAGTGAAATTGACTCCTCTGGATATCGCCCTGCGCGATTTTGGTCTGGCATTGCGGGGCTATCACATAGGAGAAGTGGACGAATTCCTGGCCAATGT
>JAPLHX010000169.1 GCA_026389415.1 Coprothermobacterota bacterium
AGGCCATCGGGCTTTAGAAGAGGGCGATCGGGTGCGATTTGATATCGTAGACGGTCCCAAGGGACCCCAAGCCGCCAACGTAGAGAAACTGAAGTAGGATTTCAACGGGGCTCCTCGGTTTTCCGATCGGTTCCGCAGAGAGAAAAGAACTTACGTACGGTTCGGTCAGTGTGCAATGGGTAGAAACGCCGGCCAATCCGGGGTCCGGTGCCGTATGAATACAACACTAACCTATGGCTGGCGATTCAACCTCTGTCAGCTGGAACAGAGGGTAGGGGAGGCCCAGTTTTCGTTAGCATCCTGCAGTCTTTGTCCTCTTGCGTGCGGCGTAGATCGATGGAAAAAGCGCGGTGCCTGCGGCACATCGCGCTGGGCTGAAGTAGCCAGCTTCAATGCACATTTTGGTGAAGAGCCACCCATTTCGGGCAAAACGGGTTCCGGTACGATTTTTTTTTCTCATTGTAACTTACATTGTATTTACTGCCAGAATTACCCCATCAGTCAATTTGGCAATGGGCGGACAATACAACCGTTAGAGCTGGCAGACATGATGATGAATCTACAACAAAGGGGATGTCACAACGTCAATTTCGTCACGCCAAGTCACATGGTTGCGCAGATCCTGGAAGCCATTCTAATCGCAGTAAGAAGAGGTTTTTGTTTACCATTGGTCTACAACACTTCCGGATACGATTCGCTGAAAGCACTTGCATTATTGGATGGGATTATCGACATCTACATGCCGGACATGCGATATTCCAACAATGAAATTGCCGCATTGCTATCCGGTGTAAAGGATTACGTTGAAGTAAATCGGGCAGCAATCCATGAGATGCATCGGCAGGTGGGAGATCTGCAATTGGATCAGAATGGAATTGCCGTACGTGGTTTGTTGATCCGACACCTTATTCTGCCCAATGATTTGGCCGGAACCCGCCATACGCTCCAATTCATCGCACAAGAAATCTCACCCCATTCCCACATCAGCCTGATGTCACAATATTTCCCCGCCCACCTGGCAACGAGGCATGCTCAAATCGGGCGACGAATCACTCGGGCAGAGTACACAAAAGCTGTGCTGACACTGGAGGAATTCGGCTTAGAGAATGGTTGGTTGCAAGACAGTTCGGAGCTTGAATAACACATTGTTACTTTTTCGGAAAACACCTCTCTGACCACCCGGGACGTGTGAATGTATTTCCACTGGATTCAAAAGGCCGGAAAACGCAAGATAGAACCCTGCTTTTTAGGAGCCTCTTGAATGACGATGAAATACTTGATGGACTTCTCGCAATTGCTTATCCGTTACGTGGGTATAAATCTGTGTTGTGCGGATACTGGAATGCCCAAGCATTTCTTGTACGGCACGAATATCAGCACCGGAAATCAGCAAATCAGTAGCAAAAGAATGGCGCAGAGTATGCGGGGTGATGTCAAACGGAAGGTGAACTTGGCGGCCATAAGCTCGTATGCTTCGTTCCATGGTACGCACAGAAAGCCGGCCCTCCTGTGCGCTTTTTCTTCCGGATAGAGAAATGAATACTGGTCTAAGCTGGTCTTGTCGTTTCGCTAAGTATTGGCCTAACCAATGAGTCGCTTGATCCGATAAAAACACCACTCGAGCTTTTCCACCTTTGCCGATGATACCGATTTCTCTTCGCTCCAGGCTGAATTGGTCCCGATTTAGTTTTGCCAATTCCGAGATCCGCAAGCCCGTGGAAAAGAGAAGTTCGATCATTGCCCGATCCCGTAGCCCGGCTCCGGTTAAGGTGTCAGGCGCTTGGAGTAAAAGCTCGATTTGGTCGAGGGTGAGATAATGCACAACACGATCCCCGATTTTCGGCAACTCAATCAGTTCTGGAGAAAGCACCAGAGACTGCCGCTGAACGATTAAATACCGGAGCAGTGCGCGCAAAGAAATGACGTAGTAAGCTTGCGTAACCTTCTTTAATAAATCCCCGGAAGGTGCGCGCAACCGAGCAAGGAACATCCGGTATCCGCGTACATGATCCAGATTGAGTTGGGTAAAGTCCCTGATTT
>JAPLHX010000192.1 GCA_026389415.1 Coprothermobacterota bacterium
TCATCGTCGGCTGGACGATTGTCCGGCTAACCTGGAATATCCTGGTACCTGCTGACTGGTGCTTCGACCCTAACCCCGGTTTCATTCTGTGGTTGTTCATTTCCAATATAATGCGGATCTTCCGAATTCCCCTGCTACCGATCGGGCAGAACCTGCAAGGCACGCATGCAGTGGTTAGGGCTCAAACCGATCTAGAGACGGATGTGAAGGCCGAGCGAGAAATGGAGGCTATTCTGATGCACCTGGAAAGGAAAAACGAGATGAGCTTACGCATTTTGCAGTATCTCGAAGAGGAGCAAACCAAAACAACTCGAACAACTTGAGATAAAAAAGACCCCCGATTGCTCGAGGGTCTTTTTTTCGGCGTTTCTCAGAATGAACTAGATGCGGTTCACATTCTGGGCTTGGGGTCCCTTTGGACCCTTGGTGATGTCGAAACTCACCCGTTGTCCTTCGTCCAGAGATCTGTAACCGTCACCTTGGATTGCGGAAAAGTGAACGAACACATCGTCCCCACCATCAACCTCGATGAAGCCATAACCCTTCTGGGCGTTGAACCACTTGACTTTGCCTTCAGCCAATGCAGTTCTCCCTTCCTCTAAACTTATTCCTCTTTCAAGGAACGACAAAGCATGACAGGTTCTGTCTTTCCTGTCAAATGCTTTCGGGCATTCTTTCGGGCATTGATAGCTAAATGGTGTATCATATACCGTTGAATGTCTTCTCGTAGTTCACATTCGTTAACCTCGGATGTGCTACCAATGATTGTTATACGATTCGAGTGACCAGCGCTCTCCATGAGACTGGAACCAAGGGAGCAATATGATTGAAATCGAACGAACCGATCCTCGCTTACGCCGATTGCTAGACGAAGAACGCATCCCTACGGTCATGATTCAAGGTGAGCTGGACTTGGCTTGCGAAAAGTCCCGCCGGATATTTTTAGATGACCCCGATGATCCCGGTGGTGTGCTGGTGATCGGCGATTGGGTGAAGATCCACGCGCGGTATCCCGAGGCCTTGGAGCATCTGTTACCCGCACTGGCAGGAATGAATGAGATCAGTGTAAGTGCGGTGAACCCTTGGATTCGTGATCGACTGGCGCAAGAATGGGCATTTGGTTGGGAGACTCGTTGCTGGCTCTGGTACTTGGAATCCAGCGAGTTGGTGATCCCTTCCCCATTACATTCCCCACAACCGCTTCGACCCGAGCATGCCGCATTAGTGAACCGGCACTGGGAGCACGGCGACGAAAATTCGGTAGAATACATCCGTTGGCGGATCCGGGAAGGACCAAGTTTTGCCATTTTTCAAGAAGGTGAACCGGTCTCTTGGTGTCTTGTGCACTGGGACGAAGCGATGGGTCCGGCATTCACCTTGCCTCAGGCCCGCCACAAGGGGTATGCTACCAGTATAACTGTAGCGTTGGTACAAGACTTACTGGGTCGTGGGCGGATTCCCTACTTAAACACTTTGCAGGAAAACATGGCGCCACAACGCTTAGCCGATCGCTTGGGCTTCCGTCGCTGGGGCGACGTGTGTTGGCTCGGTGCAAAACGAATCGAATCATCGGACCGAAGCAAACAGGAGGATTGATATGAATCATATGGGTTCTCATCCATTAAACGATGTAGCGGAAGCCTATATCCAACTGTGTTTTGCCGTGGAGCGTCTTTCACCCGGCTACGTGGACGCTTACTATGGCCCACCTAGCTTGCGGAGCCAAAGCGCAGAGTTCTCCTGGGTCCAGATTGGCCGGAAAGCGGCTGCACAGATCGAGCGACTGGAAGGGTTGGCGGCTGCCCGGCCGGAGGAAGAAGCCCGTCGCTGCAGTCTGATATTGCACCTGCAAACGTTAAATGCCTATACCCATATTCGTAGTGGGGAAGCCCTGGCCTTCGACCAGGAGTCTTCTTCACTCTACGATGCAATCGCTCCCCAAAAGAACCCAGCAGAAATGGCTGCCATCCGGGCTAAACTGGAAGAGCTGCTTCCCGGACGCGACCCGCTTTATCAGCGGATGGAGGAATTGCACTCCCACACCCAAATTCCACCGGAGAAGCTGGATGGGATCCTAGCCCAAGCCATCAATGAAGCCCGTCGTCGCACGGCAGAATGGGTTGTGCTACCGGAGGGGGATCGATTCCAGGTGGAGTACGTCACCAACCAGCCTTGGTCTGGTTACAACTGGTATTTGGGTCAAGGAAAAAGTTTGATCCAGATCAACCGGGATCTGCCCGCTCACCTCGATCTAGCCATCGCTTTGGCATGTCACGAAGGTTATCCCGGCCACCATCTCTACCACGAATTGCGTGAGCAGGAATTCTACCACCGCCGCGGTTGGGTTGAGTTCTCTATCTACCCACTCTTCGGCCCCGATGCTCTGTTGGCAGAAGGAAGTGCCAATTTCGGCATAAAGGTTGCCTTCCCCACGCTGGAAGAGCGAATTGCATTCGAGCAAGAAGTATTGTGCCCCATGGCTGGGTTTGACCCGGAAGAAGTGGCACGTTATGACCGCGTGGCAGAGCTAGCGAGCGATTTGGCCTGGGTGGAGATCGATACAGCCCGCTTGCTGTGCGATGGACGTATCGGTGAGGCTGAAGCGGAACGACGGCTGGTGGAGGAACGATTGCTTTCTCCCAAGGAAGCGGCCAAAGAGGTGGAATTTATCCGCACTTATCGAGCCTATGTGATCTGTTACAAATTGGGGATGGAATTGGTGAAAACCTGGGTGGAGGGACGTGGCGGAACGCCAGACCGTCCAAGAGAACGGTGGCAGGAGTTCTTATCACTGTTGGTTTCCCCGGTTTTGCCGGCGGATTTACAGAAACTTTAGCGGGTTTCAAACCAGTGATAGGAATTCACAGGCATCCAAGGAAAAGGCAGGTTACATCACTGCTGATCATTCCCCTTCCTTGCGCGATAAGTAAGGACGCAGGAAACTGATAGCTATGAAGCGCAAACTCCTTATTTTGATGTTGTTATTTTCTATCACTCTGGGGATGGCAAGCCTCGTCGGTGCCAGTACTCGAAGCCGACAGATCGAAGTAGCCTACCGCGATATTTCCATCACCGTGGATGGGAAAACCGTAGTGAGTGACCCGGAATCGTTCATTTATGAAGGTCGAACTTTCGTGCCGCTTCGCCTGATCGCAGAGGCCATGGGCCAGCGGGTGGTCTGGGACGAAGGGAACAGCCGGGTGATCATCGGTACCGCACTGCCCCAAGAAACACAGCTGGAAGATTCCTTGGGAGATCCTGGAGATTTGTATGCTGTGGCTGCACGGGACGCAAACGTGGTAGCAGTGGGCAGTAAAGGCACCATCCTGATCTCTAAGAATGGGAAGTCCTGGCAACGAAAAGGTGTCGCTCGCGCGGAGACGTTGCGCGCCGTGACCTATAACAAAAACGTCTATGTAACCGTTGGCGACACCGGACTTTGTCTGACTTCACCGGACGGCGTGGCCTGGACTGAGCACAAGCTTGGAGCCGCCGGAAGCTTGAATGGCATAACGTATGGGGTGGACCGTTTTGTCGTGGTAGGAGACCAAGGAACTGTTTTTTCTTCTATCGATGGAAATACTTGGATCAAGCAGGAAAGTGGAGTCACTGGGAAGTTGTGGAGCATCACTTACGGGGCGGGTCGCTTCGTGGCGGTGGGGGAAGAAGGGACGCTCCTGTCATCATCCGACGGAGCTGTCTGGACGCCGATCGACAGCGGTACAACTCTTGGTCTACGCCAAGCAACTTACCATGAACTACCCGGTATGGGGCTGTTCTTGCTGGTTGGCGAAGGTGGAACGATGCTGGGTTCTTCCGATGGAATTCATTGGACCAAAAGGGCATCGGGTACGAGCAACACTCTTCAGGCTGTCGCGATCGATGATCTTGAGATGATTGCCGTGGGGATCAATGGCACCATCCTTCAGTCGACGGACGGTAAGCAATGGGAGATTGCGGGTCCAATAACCACCAATCCGAATCATGGAGTAGTTCGAGCGGAAAACCAGTGGCTGGTCGTCGGGAACGGTGGTCAAATCCTGCGGAAGCAAGACGAGGAAACGTGGACGGTGATTCGCTCGGGTATCGATCTCTATGCGGTTGTGCATGCTCACGAGCGGTGGATCGAGGTCGGCGATGCCGGATTGATCCTCACATCTGACGATGGAAGGGAATGGATTCCCCGAAAGGCAATCACATCCTTCAAGTTGCCCGCCGGGATTCCCCTGTCCAGCCTACCCGCGAACCTTGCAGCGAGTTTGACTATTCCCGCTCCGCTATGGCGTGGGCTGGCGTTTGGTGGTGGCCGTTTTGTAGCAGTGGGAAGCGGGGGGGCGGTTTGGACGTCTGACGATGGCTTCCGTTGGGATGTGCGGATGTCCAATACTTCCTCTTTTCTGCGCCAAGTCGTGTTTGGAAATGATCGTTTTGTCGCCGTCGGCGATGGCGGAACGGTATTGGTATCGACCGATGGAGCAGTGTGGACTTTGCATAGCGCTGGTTCCACGGCCGACCTGTACGCCGTGGCATACGGCAGGGGGCAATTTATGGCAGTTGGTGCAGATGGCGCGATCCTGGTGTCAACAGATGGCATCCGCTGGGATAAGATCCAATTGGGGATCTCACCAAACCTGCGCGCCGTGTGCTCCACTTCCAATGGCTGGCTGGCGGTGGGGGAACAGGGAACGATCCTGACATCTGCAAATGGATCCCAATGGGCCACCGCAGATAGCGGGACGACCGCTGACTTGCTTGGACTTGCGTTTGGCGAGAGCCGCCTATTGGCGGTAGGCCGCAAGGGAACTCTTCTGACGAGCTCCGATGGTGCCCAGTGGCAGTTGGTTCCAGCAGGCACTTCTGTGGACTTGTTCGTTGCGACCTGGGCGGGGGGTCAATGGCTGGTCGCTGGGCAAAACGGGCAAACACTAGTTTCGTCTGATGGTTGGAACTGGCGAAACGCTGTAGAACCCTGAATTACACCGGATTACACCGGATTTGGCCTAATCGCCACTGAATGACTCAAGAACGTCTAGCAACCAGGAATCACATTCGCGACTACCTTTACCGCGTTTGGTTGCTTAGTCATACTAGCCGTTTCGCTCTTCGTATTCACCCCGCCCGAAAGTCTAAACAGTCTTTGGCTCAGGTTGATAGAGCTCCCTGCATTCTCCGTTTAGCTACCCAATTGGCAAGTGGGGCATCACTCCCCTGATTGGTCAATCCAGGCAGTATCCTCTGCTATAATTCTTGGCAGGCCAATCGAGGCGCGAAGGAGGTCCGATGGAAAGCGCAAGTGATCGATTCAACGTGGATGAGGTAATGCAACGAGCCATACAGGCTGCGGCCGTGTTTAGCCAACTGGACCAGGAGCACACCGACCGGATCGTGTGTGCCGCCTACCGGGCGGGTTTTAACGCACGCGTGCAATTGGCCAAGATGGCTTGCGAGGAAACTCAGTTGGGCAAATGGCAGGACAAGGTGATGAAGAATGTGCTGGCTACCCAGCTTGTGTACGAAGACATCAAAGATTTAAGGACTGTCGGCGTGATCTCGGAGGACCGGGAGCGAGGCATCGTGGAGATTGCGCAACCATTGGGGCCGATTTTGGCAGTAACCCCTATCACCAACCCTACATCGACCGTTATGTTCAAGATCCTGCTCGCCTTAAAGACGCGAAATCCGATTATTATCCGGCCGCACAACAAGGCGATTCGTTGTTCGAACGAAGCCGCGCGCATCCTGTACGAAGCGGCTTTGTCCGAGGATGCGCCGGAAGACTGCGTGCAGTGGTTGGGAAATACCACCCGCGAGGAAACGCATGCCCTGATGTCCCACAAAAAGTTGGCTTTAATCCTTGCGACAGGCGGCACCGGACTTGTGAAATCCGCTTACAGTTCCGGCACGCCGGCTATCGGCGTGGGAGCCGGAAACGTGCCGGTTTACATCGAACGTTCCGCCGATATTCCTTTCGCCGTAGAGCAAATCCTGGTTTCCAAAACCTTCGACAACGGTACTGTCTGTGCCAGCGAGCAAGCCGCGGTAACGGAACGGATCGTGGCTGACCAGGTTGAAGCGGAATTTCGGCGACAAGGCGCCTATTTCCTGAACAAGGAGGAAATCCAGAAGGTCACAGAAGTTGCTTTTGATCGGGAGCAAGGGGTCATGAGCATGGCGGTGGTGGGCCAACTTGCCACACATATTGCCCATCTGGCCGGGATCGAAGTCCCGCCGGAGACCTTACTTCTGATGGCTCCGCAGAAAAAAGTGGGGCGAGATTACCCCCTCTCCTCGGAAATCCTGGCTCCCATCCTGGCCTATTATGTAGTGGAAGATTTCCCGGAAGCGGTCAACCTGTGCATAGACCTCAATTATCACGGCGGTATCGGCCATACTGCCTCCATCTTCTCCAATAACGAGAAGGCCATCCGCGATTTCGCAATCACAATGAATGCCGGCCGCATCCTGGTAAACACGCCTTCCTCGCAAGGTGCGGTGGGTGCGATCTACAACACTTTGGACGCCTCGCTGACCCTGGGTTGCGGCTCGGGGGGCAAAAACATCACCACTGACAATGTCAGTGCCCGCCATCTGCTCAACATCCAACGAATTGCCCGGCGGCGGGTGAATGCGGAACTGGCACAATTCGACAAAAGCCTATACCTGGACGAAGGCGTTGACGCCGCTATGCTGGAAACACTCTATTACCGGAACCGTTAAGGAGCAATCATGGTTCAATACGAGGAAACAGAAGAATCGTTAGTTGCAGTCTTTTCCGGCCGGCTGGACACCGTGTTTTGCCAGGAGTCGGAGCTGCAGGTGATGGAGCGAGTTCGCGCCGCCCGTGGGCGAGTGGAGTTTGATTTGGCGAAGGCTGATTACGTGGCTTCCGCTTTACTACGACTTTGCCTGCAAGCCGCGAAGTCCTTGGGGAAGGATCGCTTCGCCGTTGTACGAGTGAACCCTTTTGTGAAAAAAGTGTTTAAAATTGCCGGGATGGATTCGCTATTGGCCGAGGACTAATCAGTTCCCCATTGTCATCTGAAGGCTTGGTCCACTGATACCAGAACTCCCGGGAGTCACAGTAATCCGTTGGCAAATCCTTGTGTTCGTGCATCGGACTCTGTTGCGCTGCAGCGAAGGCAAATCCGGACATACCAGGAGTATCGCGAGCCACAGGAACAACGATAGCGGGCCTCCTGTTCCACGAACCAGCCTAGTTCACCGATCTGCTTGATTCGTTTTAGATTGGCCATTGCTTCCGCATGATGCGGTATGCCGTCCGAGGCAAATGCAGTGATTCGTTCGCAAGGGAAAGCCGGGCAATCGCCACAGTGAAGCAGCGCGCGTTCTCGCGCACAATTGCGGATCTCGCAAGAAGGATCCGGGTCGTTTCGACAACCATTGCATGGTTCCAAAGGATCCACTTTGCAGCGATCGTACTTCGCTGGCATCGCTCGCAGATGGTTGCGGTCCTGCTCTTCGTAAGCCACTTTGAAGCTGCAAGCCTGGCAATACAAACCGCAATAAGCTAACGCATTCATCGGATTTGGCATTTCCTCGTGATCAATCGAACCGGCTACGTTTTCCTCGCCCAAAGAAATATCTACATTCTGGGGTTGATCTATACATTGCAAGCCCCTTCATGGTGTAGGAAAGCCGGGGAAGAGCAATTGGGCCAGCTTGAGGAAAATGAAGGCTGCCTCGCTGGAATCGTTGGTAGAGAGGTTGGCCAGCACGGTAATCGTGGCATCGGCCGAGGGCAAATATCCCATAAAGCTATTGTAGCCAAAGATAGCTCCGGTATGGCCAATAAAGCCTCCTAGCGAGAAAATACCTAAACCGTATTGAACATTCCAGCGCTCCTGGCCGGGAACCGGCACCCACTGCAACTGCTCCTTGTGCATTTCTACGCTGAGCAAGCCGCCTTTACCCAACGCTTTCACCCAATCCTTGAGATCGTCCAGGGTGGAGATCATGGCTCCGCCCGTCCAGGGAACGGATGGGTCAGAGAGGGTTATGTCTTTGTAGGTGGTACCGCTGGCCGTGTTCTGCAGACGATAGCCATGCGCAAAAGGTAAGGGCATGGCCGGAGTGGTGGGGAAGCTCGTCTCATCCAAGCCCAACGGGACCAGGATGTTTTTTGTGATTTCTTCCTCTACCTGGTTGCCGGTGGCCTTCTCCAGGATCATCCCCAACAGGGTGTAGTTCGTGTCGGAGTAATGGTAGCCCTGACCTGGAAGAAAGTACGGTGGATGGGTAATAGCAAGTTCGACTTCCTGTTCCGGGGTCAGTGTTTCCAAAGGATGATCCGTGTAGGTTTGATTAAAGCCATCGTCTTCCGTGAAGCTGAAGATCCCAGAAGTCATATTCAGCAATTGGCGGATCGTGATACTGGATCCGTTGGGAAAATCAGGAATCCACTTGGATAAAGGATCATCCAGCTCCAGCTCGTCCTTGTCTGCAAGCTGCAAGATGCGGTTGGCGGTGAACGTCTTGGTGTTGCTGGCGATGCGGAAATGCATAGTGGGATCCATAAGCTCGCCGCTATCCAAGTTGGCCACTCCGGCAGCGTGAATCCACGTTCCCCGCCCTGGGATCCAGACACCTGCGATCACGCCGGGAATGAGGGATTGTGTCATCTGGTCCTTGACGATCTGAGCCATCTGCGTTTCCACTTCCGGTGGGAACCGATCCGTGGAAGGCGGGCTGGCAGGTGCAGTGCTACAAGCGACTAAGGTTAAGGCGGACATCAGAATGACTACTACGGTCAGGCCTCTCAAGTATTTAGCCTGCGCTATGTGCATTTTGGCCCCCCTATTCGTTGAAAGACTCTGTTCATCCTACTCCAACTCAACAAATCAGCCTGCGGCAGCATGTCAAGATAACGGAACTTTCCCTACCGGAGCAAGATAGCAAACGAATTCCTCCGCCCCATCCAGACGTAGCAGGCTGTCTGTCAGTTCTTGATCGTAAGCTGCAATGGCACAGGTGCCGCAACCGATGGCCTCGCAGGCCAAGTAGAGGTTTTGACAGATATGGCCTGCGTCCAAAGCGATCACCTTCACCGAAGCCGTGCTGTAGCGCCACTTGGTGCGATAGGGCAGCGCAGCCCAATAGAAGGTTACAGCTGATTTGCCAACGAATTCCTGCCCCTGACTGGCTTTTGTCATCTTTTCCGCCATCTCCACCTCGGAGAAAAGATAAACTAGTTCATGCTCAAGTGGTAAGAACCGGTAGAAACCTTCCAGCAAGCTATCCACGTGCCGCACGCCCAGATAGGTCTCGAAAGGATGGCGTGAACCAGCCGATGGCACCGTCCGAAAAGCGGTCGCCTCGTTCACTCGTTGGCGAAAACCTTGCGTAGCCCATAGCAGGAAAGACAGCTCGTTCAGAGTTAACGGTTTCTGGCTGAAACGGCGGTGACTCTTTCGATTGTGGATGGCCTGTTCAACGGAAACCGGCGAGATTCCCTGCCAGGTACCGGGTTTTGGCAGTGCATAAAGAGGTCCGTCCGGCGGAGGCGGCTTTTCCAAGGGCGGAGGAGGAAGACCTCGTTTTTGATCGGTTTGCGCGAAATCCAGCTGCTTACGCAGGGTGCCTTTCAGGAATCCGTGCAGTTCCTTTGGATCTTTATTCATGCCAACCTCCGATCGGATCTGTTTTTCATTGTACGCTTCTCGCGCATCAGGCAGCTAGCAGTTCCTTCCCCACATCGACCCGGGTCCACAAACGCCAAACAATCCCGAAAAATGCCCTAGCCCGAAAAGGAGAAAAGCCATCCCCTCGAGCCAGCCCCACCTTGGTGAAACACATCCTGCGCCAGCACGGATGTCCACCCGACTAGCGAGAGAAAGTCACGCAGACCGTACTGGAGCAGACCGAATTGCTGTGCAAAGAATGGGACTCTGAATTGAATGTGTAGTTCCTCGGTGTCAGGTTCGACTTTCTGTCATTTCAGCAGCTTGTCCCGTACCCCTTGGATCGAGTCCGTCGGCCGGAGGATCTAGCTGAAGCGGTCCCGGTCACGGTTGGGGACCACGAGAAACGGATACGTAGGGAACGGAAAGCAAGGAAACCCAGAAAGACAAGCCTGGCCTCGCCCTGCCCCTATTTGGATGCAAAAAGGGAAAGATGACTCCCATCAGAATGCCGAGTTCCACCATCGACAAGGCCGGCTCAATGAAGGCCCTGCGTGTCTGATGGACTGTGTTCGTTACCGCCCAAACCGTTCTGCTTTCCGCGCTCAGCGTGGCACGGTCCAACGTTTTGGTTGACACGGAGTGAAGCCGGTTCTATAAATTGAAAAATGGAGTAAAATTCATTGTCACGCACACCACATGACCAAATCTGGCAACCTGTGCATCGGTGACGGCGGAGAAGGTTGCTGGAGAAATAAGCCAGTGTGTTTGCCATAACCGATCCATCACCAAAGGAGGAATCTGGAAATGCAGAACCCATTGTTTGACGAGTTGCTTCTGGATGTCTACAGCGATATGGAACTGAAACGGCGTTTTCTCGACGACCCGGCGAGCATATTAAGACAACGCGGTGTGGAAGTCCCAGACGGAGTGGAGTTGCGCGTGTTGGAAGATAGCCCCACGGTACGACATATCGTGCTTCCCCATTTTCACGATGGTACACCAGCTTCTACCGAGGAGTTAGCCTCTCGCAAGAGCAAGATCATCCTCCCGCCATAGGCGAAAACCCGTCCGAGCTTGGGCAGCCGGCAAAACGAAACGTCGTCCTGGCCGGACTTACTCCTTTTGAACAAGGACGGTATCGTTGGGCTGCTTTGGTTCCGGCAGCCTTGGTTTCTTATCTTCGTTCCCAGCCAGACCTAGCTTCTGAGCTTGCATTCGAATTTGAGGACTGCCGGGGCCAGCAATCCGATACGGACATTTTGCAGACCTTGACTGCCAGGAAGCCGTGGGTATTGGGTTGGTCCGTCTACACCTGGAATATTGGAAGAGTTCTGTCCCTGTGCCGCGCGCTGAAAGAGAAATGTCCGCAAACTCGAATTCTGCTGGGTGGCCCTCAAGTAAGCGATCGGGGCGTTACCGAAAATGTTTTGGCAGCAAATCCAGCGATTGATGGGATCATTCGGGGTGAAGGCGAGCTTCCCTTGGCCACCTATTTGCGCTATCTGCTGTGGCCGGAAGATCATCCCCTTCCTTGTGGGTTCACCTTTCGTGCAGCAGATGGACAGACCTCCTCAATCGAAGGAAACATGGTTTTGGCTGAATTGGGCGAGGCGAATGCCCCGCTCCTTTGCGGTGTACTGGACCCGGACAACCCACCCGGCCAGTTTTTTAGTCTGGAGAGCTATCGCGGTTGCCCCCGTGGCTGTAAGTTCTGCAGTTGGGGTCCGCGTCAGATCCGTCTTTTCCCATTGGAATTGGTGCTGAAACAGGTGGAAAAAGCCCTATCCAATCCCCAGACGATGGGTGGATTTATCGTGGACTCCGATTTCTTTCTTTTTCCCCGGCGTGCTGTAGCCATCTTGAGCCGGATCCACGACTTGGCACCGGATGGCGTCTGGTTCTTGGAAAGCGATCCGTCGCGAGTCACCGATGAGGCTATTGATTTATTGCGGGGAATGCCCAATGTCTTGCTCTGCTTCGGCTTGCAAAGCAGTAGCCCTCAAGTACTCGCCGCCGCGGGACGGCCAATCAATTTGGAGGATTTTCATCAGGCATTCGTTCGGGTACGGCAGGACGTGCCGAACCTACAAATTCATTTGGGGTTGATTTGTGGTCTTCCGGGTGAGACGTTAGAAAGCCACCTGAACTCCATGGAGTACGCTCTTTCTCTCCAGCCAGCTTCCATTGCCTTCAACCTACTACAATTATTGCCAGGAACCCCGTATTTTCTTGAACCGGAACGGTTTGGCATTTTGCATGGCGGTTCGCCTGATTTTCTCTTTTTCGGCACAGAGCAAATGCCGCCCAAGGACCTCGATACCGCAATCCATTTGGGAGCTTTCATCCGATCCTGTTTTGACTTTCCCATCCTGCGAGATTTTTTCCCTAACGCAGTCGCAAACGGGCTGTATTCTCCAGGAACAAGGCCGGTTGTTACAGCATACCGGCGTGTCCTGCAGCAAATGCTGGAGGCAGGGCTTCCCCGGGAATCATGTTCAACCACTGGTGGCCGCGAGTTTGACTTGTATAGCAAGATTCGTCGATGGCTAGCCCAGGCAGCTCACACCATCACGCTCTACCGGGCAGTTTTGGGCGATCCATTGATGATTTGGAAGCCAAACAAGCTTGCGGTGATGGAATTCCTTCTTGATGTAGAAAGCCGTTTCGTCTCGGACCAACTCCTCAGTGAAGTCCCGCCCTGGCACCTGAAACGAAGTCACATTTCCAGCGACCCATTCTTGCCGGGAGCCATAGAAGAGCGATATGGATTGGGAAAATCAGACTCGGAGGTTTCTCCTCCTTCGGCTTCTCCGATATAATAGAAAAACATTCAGAGGTGACCCTAATGAAGAAGCGGATGCAAGAGAGCAAAACCGATCGAAGAGAAGCTCCGGCGAGGATCGGAACAAATTCCAGATGATGACGGAGAGGCAAAGATGGCACAATTAGAACCGATCGTCCTGGATCAGAGGCCACAGACAGTTCTAGAATTCCGTGGGCTGCAAGAGTGATTTGCCCGTAAGCCGGAAGGCGGCGCGGCAGTATTCGTAACCGCCTTATGGATGTTTTGCCTGGACCGTCCCCTCGGCGAAGAATGCTTGTTGCTTACCGTGGACGCAGACCGGATCGAACAAGTGATTGGGACGCATGGCAAACAGTTGCAAAGGATGTTGAAACTGCGGATCGAGGAACAGTTCACCGCTCAACCCTATCTGATTCGTTCTTACCTTGCAGGTGCCACATCCCAGAATGGATATCAGCCTTCTCATCCTTACACAATCACTTGTCTAGATAATCCGTTTAGCATTGATTCCACCGGCTTGAAGGTTAAGCTTTTCTTGGTCTGTGGTGGAGCCGATTCCCCTCGTCCCATTACATTGCGCCGAGGTTGGGATGACTTCTGGCGGGCATTGGAATGGAGTAGCGTTGTGATGGGGATCAAGCCGTTACAGCAATCACCCTAGGGGATTCGACTTCCAGTTTTACCTTTCGAAGCAAGCGAAGGGAACGGCACGCGGATGTTGGCTGATGGGCCGACCCATGAGCTACAATCGGGCGAACAGTGAATCGGATTTGACCCGTCCGATCACCCCGGAGGTCGTCATGACTGAATTAGTTTTGTTGCGTCACGGTGAGAGTATTTGGAATATGGAAAACCGCTTTACCGGTTGGACGGATGTTGACTTGTCCTGCCAGGGAGTGGAGGAGGCTCGGCAATCCGGACGCACGTTAAGGGCGGAGGGTTACGAATTTAACCTGTGTTATACCTCTGTGTTGAAACGGGCGATTCGCACTCTCTGGTTAGCGCTGGAAGAAATGGACCGAATGTGGTTGCCGGTGATCAATGCCTGGCAGCTGAACGAGCGCCACTATGGTGCCCTGCAAGGATTGAATAAGGCGGAAACCGCTGCCCGGTTCGGAGAGGAACAGGTCCAGATCTGGCGGCGCTCCTATGACATTCGCCCACCGGCGTTGGAAAGTACCGACCCACGCTGGCCCGGCAAAGATCCCCGCTACGAAGGGTTGCGGCCGGAACAAGTGCCTCTCACCGAATGCCTGAAGGATACCGTGGAACGCTTTCTGCCGTATTGGCATGAGGTCATCATTCCGTCGATCCGCATTGGCCAACGCATACTGATCGTGGCTCATGGAAACAGTCTGCGTGCTCGATCCGGAAACGGTGGCCAAGGCAGCGATGTCGGTGGCCAACCAAGCGAAAGCAAAGCCTGCCTAACGAGTACTAGGGGACGGGTGGTGACGCAAGCAAGCCGTAACGCTGCTTGAGCTGAGCGATTCGCTCGGAAGCTTGCCAGATCTTTAATGGGGGGATTTGGCCTTCTTTGCACGCCGTAAAAAGGATGTCTCTTGCCTTCCACGCGATCTCGTCATCGAAAGTTTGGCCGTTGTTGGAAAGGATCAACAAATCACAGCCGGCATTTACCGCCCGTACCAATGCTTCTGCGAACCCGAAATTCTGTACGATGGCCCCCATCTCCATATCGTCGGAAACAATCACGCCTTGGAATAGCAGGGTATTTCGGAGGAGGTTTTCGAGGAAGAGGGGGGAGAGTGTCGCCGGGTAAACTGGATCTACAGTCCGGTTCATCACATGAGCGGTCATCACCGCATCGGCCAACCCGGTCTCAATCAACTCCCGGTAAGGGATCAACTCTTCCGATTGCCAGCTATCGGTGACATCAACCAGGCCGAGATGGGAGTCCTGGCTGGAGCTGCCATGTCCTGGGAAGTGCTTGAGACAGGAAATGATGCGACTTTGGTGTAGTCCGCGGACAAAAGCGGCAGCATCCTGGGCAACCTGCTCGGGATCGGCGGAAAAGGAACGTCCCAAAGCGCCAATCACCGGATTCTCCGGGTTGATATTCACATCCACCACTGGGGCGAAATCCCAGTTGATTCCTAGATCTGCCAGCTCCTGACCCAGTTGGTCGGCGGTTCGCTCGATTTGCTCCGCACTGCCCTGGCTTATCTCCTGGGCGCTAGGAATCTCCGGAAAACCGTATTTGGGTTTCAGCCGATTCACTTTTCCACCCTCCACATCGATCGCAATGAACAAAGGAGTGGGGGAACTACGCTGAAGGTCTCGGCTCAGGCGCTGAACCTGCCCCGGATTGACGATATTGCGAGGAAATGTCCGACCCGAAGGGACATCCAGGTCGTAGAGGACAACACCGCCGAGGTTGAGCTCGCGCAAGGCACGGATAATGGTGGCACTCTCGGTGACTTCGGTACCGCGGAATCCCACCAACAGCATTTGACCGATTCGCAGGCGCAGCTCTTGATCTGTCATTTCAGGTTGTGATTGGCGGAAAAAAAACACCCAAGACACTACAATGCTCAACAAAACCGCAACTGCCAGGATCAATATAAGAATCCGTTGTTTCACGTTTTCACCCCGATCGTATCGGCGTAGAACCAATGCTGGGGTCGAACGTGCCCAGCCGCGTCAAATGGAACGTCTTCTATTTCCAGCAGAGCCCTTTTCATGGATGCTCCACCCTGGTAGCCACCCAGAGTTCCGTCAGACCCAACAGTCCGGTGGCAGGGGATCAAAATCGGAAAGGGATTGTTAGCCAGGGCTTGTCCTACGGCTTGAGTAGCGCCTGGTTTTTCCAGCTGTCTGGCTAATAGTCCGTACGTGGTGACCAAGCTGCGCGGTACTGCCGCCTCCGCTTACAATACTTGTCGCTGGCATGGGGAACAAATGTGCCAAGGCAGGGAATCCCGTGCAAATGAACCCTGCTCACCGCAAAAACAACGATGGAAATCTGTCGCGAGTTGCAGAACTTCCGGCACAGAATACTTCTGAGCTGAAGGATAATAAGAGAGAAGCTTTGTCAACGCCGTAACGTTCGATTCCGGCAAAAACACGCGTCAAATCCTGGGGAATTCCGGATCCTGCCAAAGCAGCCCAAGAAGCACAAAGGGAGATTGGCAGAGCCAATAGAAACAAGATGTGATAGATGAGATCGATCGATTCATCTCATTTTCCCGACCACGCGCAACGAAAAAGGCTTGAACCTGTCGGATGAATTCCATTCAATCAGAACACCATTTGGGCGAGTTCCTAGACAACCTTTGGTGGAAAAAGCTGGTCCGCCAGGTCGCATTCCCGTTGCCATAACCCTTGACCGGCGCGGATCGGATCACCAAACTCCAGGTAGGACCCATGGCCATCGTAGGAAGGCCATGTCAGACGGCCGTTGCCATTGGGATTTCCGCTCTCGGCAAATGCCAGCCAATAATCCATCATCGTGCGCGATAGTTCCTGGTCTGATTCACCGTAGCCCAATGTCCGGTCCACTCCGCCAAACACATAGGGGATCTCTGCGCCATGGTGTACAGCCCACCGCCTGCCTTCTTCAGTGGGTGGACAGTGCGAAAATTGGTAAAGAAAGGCAGGGACCCCTAGCTTCCGCATCGAATCGGCCGCGAAACGGGCAGGTGCCATAAACTCCAGCAGGGTGATCAGCCGATCGAGTGACTGGAATACCTCCTCCCGGTTCCGAGCGGGGTACAACCCAAGCAATTCAGCAGCCCGATTCCCGGCGACCAACCGTAGCAATACCCGATAGCGCAAAGGGGAATTTACGGGTGCGAATTCGCGGAAAAGCGTCCCTTCGTCTAGGTTAATACCGATCAGCAATGGAACTGGTTCTTGAACTCCGCGAGCGAAACGCGATGCAGGGTTCTCTGGTAGTACCCAGCCATCGACTACCGGACCGAGCATACTGACGTTGCGGAAGAGCTGCAGGCCAGAATGGGCAGTTGCTAGGATTTGTTCGGCTGATCGGGATCGCATCGCTATTAGAGACTCCCTTTCCCTCGTGCAGCCGAGTCTTGCGGATATCCGGTCCCAGACTTCGTACGCATGCTCTAAGGCTGTATATCTTCCGGGCCGAACAGGCACCCAGTCTCCCACAGGCCCCCCGCTTTGAGCAATGACGCGATGGAATAAACCGGAAGCCAAAGGGCTGGCCATCAACCGACAAGCACTGAACGCTCCCGCTGACTCGCCAAAGATGGTCACACGCTGTGGGTCCCCACCGAAACCCTCAACATTTTCCTGGATCCAGCGTAGAGCTTCCACCTGGTCGAGCAGCCCGTAATTGCCGGAGGAGTGATGGGGCGACTCTGCGGCTAGTAAGGGGCTGGCTAAGAAACCGAATGGCCCCAGCCGATAGTTGATAGTGACCACGACCGCACCGCGACGGGCAAGGGGAGATCCATTATAGATGGACTGAGAACCCGCTCCGAGGTAGAAGGCGCCACCGTGAATCCAGACCATTACCGGCAGTTTCTCCCCCATCCGGCAACTGGGGGTCCAGATGTTTAGGAATAAACAATCTTCGCTCGTATCGGCTGCATTGATGTTGGGCCCGAACGATGAGAGGGGTTGGGGACAGGCTTTACCGAAGTTATGACAGGAACGCTGTTGGACCCAAGCCTTGGGTGGCCCAGTGGGCTGCCAGCGAAGATCGCCCGTCGGTGTTGAGGCATAAGGAATTCCCAGGAATCTGTACAATCCATCGCATTCCCGTCCAATGACGGGACCATACGCGGTTTGAACAACTGGATCGTGTGACATTGAGCTCCCTACAGTACGAATGATCTTAGCGGTCTTACTACCGCGGAATCAGTATAGCACTGGGAAAAAGCAGAGAACAGCGGAGTCTACAGCTCGATTTTTTGCTTCAGCCAAAGAATCACCACATATTGACCAAAAAAGAAAAAATAGGGAACCAGCGCTGCGCCGAATCCACGAAAGGGATTCTTCCACAAAAAGCTAAGACCGGCTGATATCACCAACATCACTACAAAGATAACAACCCCATTGTTGGTGAGAAACGTGAGCAGGCGTATTGCGGCACCCCCGCCCCATTTCAACAGGACGAAAGCTGCAATGAGCCCCATCGCCTCTCCCCCGGCAGCACCCATCCAGAGCAACGGTTCTTTTTGGGCGAATCCGACCGCAATGACTGCCAGAAACACCAATGCCAATGCGATCGTGGCAAGTTTACCCTTGGCCCGGATCGATTTGCGTTCCCTCTCTCTGAGTTCTTTCTTGGAGAGGTTGCCCTTAGGCGGCTTTAGCGGATTGAGAAAGTCCAGTAACATAGGGTGCAGTTTATACCGATTCGCTTGATCGCGACAAGATTAGGAATCCCCACGTACAAGTGGCAGGACCTGATAAAGGAAATGACAGGGAGTGAACGAGACCGCCATTCCCCTATAGAAGGGAGTACCATGAAGGGACATTTCACCATAGCCGGGGGAGCGATGTGACAATCAAGTGATTTCCCAAGGGACTCTGCAGCGTACATTTGCAGCACTACAACATCCGAATTATCGGTTGTGGTTCATTGGGCAAACGGTTTCGCTCTTTGGCTCCTGGATGCAATCCACCGCTCAAGGATTCCTAGTCTATCAACTGACTCACTCCTCAGCCTATTTGGGTTATGTAGCGTTTGCCTCCGGGTTGCCGATATGGTTGTTCATGCTTTTCGCGGGCGTGGTGGCGGACCGTATGCCGAGGCGGACGCTGCTTATGATCACGCAGACCGGTATGATGATCCTGGCATTTCTTCTGACAGCCCTGACCTTCTCCGGATTGGTACAACCCTGGCATATTGTGGTCCTGGCATTTTTCCTTGGATTGGCGAATGCCTTTGATGCGCCGGCCCGACTGGCATTTGTGATGGAATTGGTCAATCGTGACGATTTGACGAACGCTATTGCCCTCAACGCCACCATGTTCAATCTGGCAACAGCAGTCGGGCCGGCAGTTGCTGGTTTGACGTACGCCGCTTTTGGTCCGGGATGGTGTTTTCTTCTGAATGGGATTTCATTTCTCGCGGTAATCGGCGCTTTATTGCGAATGAGGCTAAAGTCATTTGTTCCGCAAGAACGAAAGAGCTCCGCGCTCTTCGATTTGCGCGAAGGCCTTCGTTTCGTGTTCTCACAATCCGCAGTACGCACGATCATGCTCTTCGTGGCGGTTTTTAGCCTATTTGGCATATCCTTTATCACCCTTTTCCCGGCATGGGCAGTGATGGTTCTGGGCGGAAACGCTACCACCAATGGATTGCTGCAATCCGCCCGCGGGCTTGGTGCTTTGATTAGCGCACTGACCTTGGCCTCGATGTCCCGGACTCTCTTCAAGGGAAGGAGCTTCACGATTGGGACTTTTGCCTTCCCTCTTTGCTTGTTGTTGTTTTCATTCATGGTGTGGTTGCCGCTTTCCTTGCTCGCCCTGGTGGCCTTGGGAGCAGCACAAATATTAATTATGAACCTGGCCAACAACTTCCTGCAGACATTGTCTCCTGACGCCCTTCGCGGTCGGGTGATGAGCGTGTTTAGTCTTTTATTCTTTGGTTTTATGCCAATTGGCGGATTGTTAACCGGAGGTTTGGCGGATCAGATTGGAGAACCTTTGACCGTAATGGCGGGTGGTTCGATTGTCCTGTTGATGGCCGCACTGGTCTATCTCTTTCAGCCTAGAATACGCTCCCTGCGCTAGGGCCAAGATTGGTGAAACCAGAGAGAATCAAGAGCGGACTCCAGATAGCAAACGATGGGTGCGCTCCTTGGTTTCGACTCACTCTCTTTGGGATTGGTCTATAGTATTTCCATGCCTGCTAGCGCTCACTATTCAGGGGAAGCAAATAAAAGGAACAGAACAGCTTTCCGGCTCCGGCCGGATTTTAGCTGGATCATCATGGGCCCCCTTGTATTTCTTGGTATTGGTTTTTTCTATCTGGAGCTGCTAGCTCCCAATCTACTCTTTTGGCAACATTGGTTTCTTGCTTTGATAATTTTTCTCTTGGTTCTCCTATCCCAACTCGGGCATGCACTGGCCCATTTATGGATGGCAAAGGCTATTGGCCAAGAACCTCCCCTGGTTCTAAAGGTTGCATTCTGGGGTGATCTTGCTCAATCGTGGTCCTCCTCCGGTCTCGATTGGAAGGAGGCAGTTTCTGCCATGGCTGGGCTGGTATTTCAGATCGCCCTCGGTTTCGTTTGCTTCCTGTTGTGGGATCGTCAAATTGGTCCTTGGTTCAACCTGATAACAGGTTTTGGCGCTGTCTGGAACTTGTGCATGGCACTGTTGAACCTTGCACCCGGTTTTCCTTTGGATGGAGGGAGGGTGACCCGCTGTTTGGGTGTGTATGCCGGGATCCCCGTAAACCCCTCCCATCGGTTTTCTCTTTGGCTGGGCCGACTTCTGGTCGCGGGACTTGTCGGTTGGGGTCTCGCCCTCATTGTTCAACACGCTCGTTTTGGCGTAGAAACGGGAGCCGTTTGTGTAGGGCTTGCCTTGCTATTGCTCTGGGGATCCCGTCCCCTAGAAGCGGATCCAAAGGATCCCACCGAGAGCACCCTGACGACTCCAGCCAACCGAATACGCTTCATCCGCTTACGAAAAGCGTTGGCCATCCTGCTTGTGCTTGTCCTGGCATTGGCTTCTGCCATGCTCTTGCCTACGACCAATGGCCTGGAGGGTCCAGGCGCAGCGCTTCCGGTAGAGCCGATGGTTATTCTCCCGACAGAGGTAGTTCATATCAAGGCGGGCCAATTTCTCTTGACTTCTGTGTATTCGCAAACCCCACTCCTGCTCGGACAATACCTGTACGGTGTACTAAACCCATTCATTCAAATCGTACCACCGGAGCACATCGTACCGCCCGATACCACGCCGCAAGAACTACTGCAGCGAAGCATCACCCAGTTGGACGAAAGCGAACTGATAGCGCAAGTGGTTGGCCTACGTTTGGCAGGCTATTCGGTGCCACTCCGGGGAGAAGGAGCTCTTGTTCTCGCACTGTCCGAAGGCAGTCCCGCGCAACGAACATTGCAAGTGGGGGATCTGATCCGCGCCCTGGACAGTAAACCTACTTTAACCGCGGATGCCCTTGTGTCGGAAATCCAGAACCATCAACCGGGCGACCCGGTGAACCTATCGATTCTGCGCAACCAGAAGGAGATGACGGTTACCGTTCTGCTGGTTGGCTCTCAGGAAGGGAAGGCCAAACTCGGAGTCAGCGTGCAAACCGACCATCTATCGGCTGAATTTCCCCTTCCCATTCAGTTGTCGCCACAAAAGATCATAGGAGGACCCTCAGCCGGTTTGATGTTTACGATCACTATTTATGATCTACTCACTCCGGGTGACCTCAAACAGGGACGAATAATAGCGGGCACGGGCAGGATCGATTTGGCAGGGAACGTCGGTCCGATCGGTGGTGTCCGCTACAAGGTAGTGGCAGCAGAGGAAGCTGGTGCCACGATATTCCTTTGTCCGACGGAAAACCTCGCGGACGCCCGCGCTGCAGCTCGCTCGATTCAAGTGATTGAAGTTCGAACGGCCCAGCAAGCGATTGATTTCCTCCAGGACGGCTATCCCGGTATCCCGAGTCCTTAGCGACTGCGGTGAACCAGATAGATGCCGGTTAGCACAATCAGTCCGGAAAAAGCTTGCCAACCACCGATAGCTTCACCCAGTAAAGGCCAGGCCAGGAGGGCGGTCAAAACAGGTTGACCCAGCATGGTCGGTGCGACAATCGATGCGGGGAGGTAGCCCAATGCGTAATTGATGGCAAGGTATCCTGCGACCTGTGAGAACAAACCGGCAGCTACGAAGTTCAGCCAGGCCATGCCTGCGTAACCATCCAGGGGTTGGCCAAATATCAATACGGAAAAAAACAGAACCACTGTGGAACTGGCTGTTGCGATCCAGAACGATTCCAAGGAATCCAAAGAAGCGCGGACACTCTGGGTGAACAGGTAATACCCTCCGTAGAAAAACCCAGCTGCTAGTCCGAGCAGAGAACCAAGGCCAAAGTTCGCGCTTTTTAAGGAATCTAAGCCAAGGATTGACCCTGCGCCGAATACTGCCAGAACTACGCCAACCCAGAAAAGGGGTTTGGGTCGCTGATGAAAGAGGAACAACGCTCCCAACCCCACCCACAAGGGAGCGGTGTTGGCCAGGATGGTTGGGTTTGTCACTCCGCTGACCATGATCCCGGTGGTCCATAAACCTATATCCAGTGCGAAAAAAATGCCACCGCCGACCGCAGTCAAAACAGCTCGGCGGGGAAGCCCACCCTTGGCCCTTACTTGCCGGAAAAATGGCCAAGCCATCACCACTGTGGCGATAGCCATCCGGTAAAAGCTGGAAACCAGCCCCGGAGCTCCCGCCCATTTGACAAAAAGACCGGAAAAGCCCAGGGCGAAGACACCGATGATCAGAGCGAGAATCACGGTCCAGGGAAGGCGAGAGCGATTGTCAGCGATACCCATGCTAAAACGGAAGTCTAAACTTCGCCCCTCCAACTGGCAACTTTCAATCCCTGTGGAAACAATTGGATAACATTGTGGAAAAACCTGTGGAAAGTGTCAGTTATTTATGTTGGTTGTGTTCTCCACGCAATAAGCCACGTTCCAACTTCCGCAAGAGTTTGGTGGTAAAGAAATCCGTCTGCGGTGCCAAGGGTCGTACTAAAATCGTATAGGCTCCACTCCAATTCCCCCCCAGGATGTCGGTGAAGATTTGGTCTCCGATCACCGCAACTTGTTCCGAAGGAATGCCCAGTTTTCGAAAAACCCACCGATATCCTGATGGCAGTGGCTTTGGACCCCCACGTACCGTTTCAATCCCCAATGTCTGGGCAAAGAAGATGACACGTTTCGGGGGCGAGTTGGATAGCAGAAACAGTGGGAACCCATCCTGCTTCAATTGCAGCAACCATGCCCGGATGCTGGAAGAAACCGAATGGGAGCCGCGCGGAGCCAGAGTGTTGTCCAAATCAAGGATTACGGCGCGCACTCCCAAGTCGTGTAGAACTTTCGGCGTGATTTCTTCTACCCGCGAGAAAAATGCTCGCGGAATGAGGCTCAATGGCATTTCTGGTAACGCACACCCAGGTGACCTAGATCTTCAAGAATCTCTTGAAGCCTGGAATCATTGGGTGTCGATGTTGATGTGTTCAGCTCAACCTCTCCCACCCGGACCTTGGTAGATAAGATGGTCGCCAAACCATCGTAGCTTTCGATAATGTTTTGGACGAAAAACTCTTCCGCTTTTGGCATCCAGATCAGAAGTTGTACTTCATGGGGAACCCTCATCGTTTTATCCGGGACACAATTACGTCCACTGCCACTTCGTTCATCCCTCCTTCGGGGATGATCAAATCCGCGTATCGCTTGGTAGGCTCCACAAATTGGAGATGCATCGGTCGAACCAACTCCATGTATTGCCGCACGACCGACTGCAGCGTGCGGCTGCGTTCCTCCACGTCGCGCACCAGACGACGGATAAAACGCACGTCGGGATCCGTGTCTACGAAGAGTTTAATGTCCATCAGTTGCCGGAGTATCGGATCTTCCAAGATCAGAATCCCTTCCAAAATAATTACCGGCGCAGGCTGCACGGGGATGGTTTGATCGGTACGCTCGTACGTGATGAAGGAGTACACCGGTTTACAGATGCCTTCCCAACGCAATAGGGCGCGCAGATGCTCTGCCAGCAGTTCATGATCGAAAGCGGTGGGATGATCGTAATTCTGCAGCCGTCGGTCTTCCAGAGTGGTATCGGGTGTATTCCGGTAATAGGCGTCTTCTTCAACCGTGGCGATCTGCTGGTTTGCCAATCGATTCTTGATTAGATCGGCCAGGGTTGATTTGCCCGATCCGGATCCCCCGGCGATACCGATCAACATGGGTTTTTCGTTCATGGCTCCTCCAAGCTGGCAATGTTAGCCAGGTGCTCTGCGTATGTGCGACCGAAAAGATGGGTGCCATCTCCTTTGGCCACGAAGTAATAATAATCCGTTTGGGCTGGAAAAAGGGCAGCTTCAATCGCTTGCCGGCCTGGGTTGCAAATCGGGCCGACAGGCAGACCAGGATAGAGGTATGTGTTATAGGGAGAATCGGTTGCCAACTCTTCGGGTGTGAGGGGAAAATGGCGGGCTTGGATGGCGTATTCAACCGTTGGATCGCTTTGCAGCAGCATCTCGTCCACCAGCCGGTTATGAAATACAGAAGAGATGATCGGCATTTCGGCCAGATCACCTGCTTCTTTCTCCACAATCGAGGCCAGGGTCAGCACTTGGTGGAAAGACCACCCCAGATCACTAGCCCGTTTCCGCCATTCCAGCGATACCTGCTTTTCCAGTTCCTGCATCAGGGAATGAACCAGCTCCGTTTCGCCCATTCGCTCGAAGGCATAGGTGGATGGGTAAAGATAACCTTCCAAGCTGGTGGTCTTGTTGTCAGCACCCAATTCACTGGGAAACTGATCCCTGCCTTCTAGGACGAGTTCCAGAAAAAATGCCTTTTCAATGAAAGGGGTGGTGGATTGAGTTTTTTTCAAAGAGACAAGGGGTGTTTTTGCCAGCCGCTCCCCCATCTGACGTACGCTGGACCCTTCCGGTAAGGTGAATGGGTATCGCAGCACTTGATGCTCCTTGAACTCGCTTACCAGTTCTCGTACGGAGTATTGGCTGGAGACGAGATACTCCCCTCCGGAAAAGAACTCGTCCAAATGCTGGCTGCGAGCCTCCAACAGGAAGTCGGTCCGATTCCAGATCAATCCTTGCTGGTACAACCGCTGGCCGATGCCTACGCTAGTTTCTTCGCGGGAAAACTGAACTACCGCTTCCTTAGCCGGTAGACATTGCGGTCCAAAGAGGAGAAACCCAGCCGACCACGCAGCAATAAGTAGAAAGACCGGCAAGAAATAGGAAAAACCAAGCGGCCGCGGCCGCTTATGCCGTCGTCGATGAACCATTTCGAGCGAGTGACATGCCGGATAAAAGCCAAAAGAATGGAGCGACGCTGACGACAGAAAACGAGAGTTGCAGCGAAGCCCAGTAACCCAGCAGGCCGGGCAGGATAATGCCTAGCAGCTCATCTTGCCTGCGCCGGGAAAAACCGAGGCAAAAAAAACGACCGATCAGAAACATGTAAGCTACCAATCCGAGCAGACCGGTGGTGACCGCCACTTGCAGCAGGTCGTTGTGCGCTTTATCGGCGTAAACGATGCCACCAAAAACCTGCATACTCTCGGAACCTGCGTTCTGGGGAAAGGCATTGCCGAAATGATCGGGACCCCAACCCAAAAAAGGCTTCTGCCAGACGGCCGGCAAAGACATCTTCCAGGTATACAGGCGCATTTGCAGTGTGGAGGTATCGGTCAGTCGATCCTGGAAACTAACCCCACGGACAGTCCCCACCAATAATAAGATCAGGATCAAGACGAGGGTCCCCGCCAGCAATATCCTGCGAAAAACCCGGTTAGGTTGGAGTAACCACAGGGCTACAACCGAGACCGCCAAGCCAAACCAGGCTCCCCGCGAACCGGTGAGAAAGATTGCTGCGAGAAACAGAATAACGATTGCAATCAAAGCGATTTTCGATCCCCGTTTTACATGTGGGATAAAGTAGAGAGGGAGTGGGAGAGCCAGGAGCAGGTAGGAACCAAGGAAAATCGGGTTACCCAACGTGGCAAACGGCATCGTCCACTCTGCCCGAATGGCGTCCCGCGGCAGAAATTCCCAACCCAGCCCTTGCCCGATGCCGTACCGCCAGCAGCGTAGAGAGAAGAGCGATCCAAAGGAACAGAATCAAAGGCAGATCCATGCCCTTATTTCTGTGTCCCCAACTACCCGCAACGAAAGCACGGAATGACCAAATTACCAGGAAGAGCGTCACAAACCAAAACAGGAATTGCGCCCGAGCGCCATAGAAGAAATCCAACGGTGCAATTTGGTTCGTCGGAACCAATCCCAATGCGGCGGCTACCACTTGCGGGTGGAGGAAGAAGGGATAGACCAAAAGGAACAACAGCAATAAAAGGGAAAGAAATCGATCCAGGGATGCACTAATGAGTCTGGGCATT
>JAPLHX010000133.1 GCA_026389415.1 Coprothermobacterota bacterium
CCCTCGAAGACCTTCACTGCCTCGGCCGCGGTGATGGAGGAAACCGGGATCACCCCTTTCCGGTTGATAGTGCGGTAGAGGGCGACGGCAGCTTCTGTGCTTTCCGGGTCGATCCCGCCGACGATCTTCGGGTAAGCCCCAGTGATGTCCTCCAGTGCCCGGCCGGACATCGTCCGTTCCGGGGCATGGACAAAACCGAATTGACCTTCCTTCAGGGCACCACGCAGGAGGATCGGCCACAATCGCTGGACGCAAGTGCCGGGGGGAGGGTGCTCTCCTCGATGACCAGGTCTCCCGGTTCGAGCAGGGAGGCAATGGTCTGCATAACCTCTTCCAGGATCCCCAGGGCGGGCTGCCGGTTGGCGTCCAGCACGGTGGGGACCAGGGTGATGTAGACGTCAGCGCGCTCCGGGGCAGTTACAGCGCGGAGCTTCCCTCGCTCCACCAGCGGGCGGACCAGGCCTTCCAGTCCCCCCTCCAAGGGATGGGGGTTCTCGCCGCGGTTGATCGCCTCCACTAGGGCGGCATTGGGGTCCACCCCCAACACCTGTGCCCCTTCCTGGGCGAAGGCCACTGCCAAAGGGAAGCCCATCTTGCCCATGCCGAAGATGGCGATGCGCACTTGACCCCCGCGTACCGCTTCTATGATCCGGTCTTTCGTCAAGCCGTAGATCTTCATGGCACCCTCACGCGATCTCCACGCTTTGGCCGCGTCGGGCTGATTCCTGCGCGGCAAGGGCCACCTTCAAGTTGTAGATCCCCTGGTCGGCGTCCACCGGGCATTGTCTTGTGGCCACAGCTTCCAGGAAGCAGGACAGTTCCAGCCGCAGTGGTTCTCCTGCGGGGACGCGGCAGGAGATGGTCTCTTCGTCTCGCAGGATCGACAGCGTCCGCTCGATGTAGTCCGCTTCCGCCACCCCTTTTGTCCCCACGGCGATCAGGGTGCGCACCTTTTTCGGAGTCAGCCAATTGGTGTCGATGAACCCCCCCCGGTCGGGGGGGAAATACATCGAGATGGAGGCGTAATCTTCGAAGGGGTGGAGCCGGACGCCCGATACAGCGAAGACACGCGAAGCCCGACAGCCGTAGAGGAAGGAGATCACGTCGATATCGTGCACCCCCAGATCCACGATCACCCCCACATCTCGGATGCGGAGGTTGTGCGGCCCCACTCGTTTGGCGCTGATGGAAACGATCTCCCCCAGCTCACCTCGATCGATGCGCTCCTTCAAGCTGGTTACTACCGGGTTGAACCGCTCGGAGTGGCCCACCATGAGAACTCGCCCTACCGCTGCCGAGGCGGCTGCCATCTCTTCGGCCTGGACGATGGTCGAGGCGATCGGTTTTTCCACCAGAACGTGTGCTCCCGCCTGCAGCGCCTCCAAGGTGAAATCTCGGTGCAAGGTGGTTGGGACGGCGATGGAGACGGCGTCGATCTCACCCAACAGCGCAGCAGCCGAAGGGAAGGACTGCGTGCCATACTTGGCGGCCACGGTTCCGCCGCGCTCCTGATCTTGGTCATAGACCCCCACCAGTTGCACCAGACCCGTCTCTTCCTGGATTTGAGCCCAGTTGCGCACATGGTTCTCCCCCATGGCGCCGACCCCGATCACGCCAACTTTCAGCGGCACAGCATAAACTCCTCTTTACTTCGCGATTGCTTTATCTCCATGAGGTCTCCTTACTGAAGCAGATTCGATTTTGCGTGATCCCCGAAGATGACATCCGATACGGGTCTTGTTCTCGCACCAATCTTCACTCTCGCGTGAAGTTCCATGCTTGACGGATTCCTCATGTTGCTAGCCCAGCGCCGCTAAGAAATCCTCAATGGTCAGACCAGCGCGAGCGACTAAACTCTGCAGTGTACCATGCGCCACTTGAGGGTGATTCCCGTGGCCGTAACAGCAGCACAGGAGGCCTCAGACAGGAACCTCAACCTGACGGGTGGTGATGGTCAAAGGCATCCCCAGCTCTGCGCGGACTTCAAGGCATTCCCGGATTGCTTCCTGCACGTTCCGTAGAGCTTCCTCCTCCGTGTGGCCCTGGGTCACGCAACCAGGAATGGAGACGCACTCGGCGACAAACATTCCATCTTCATCACGATCAATCGTGACTAAGAATTTCATCCACTTTCTTCCTATTGGTTTCTTAACTGTTCCCTCGCAACTTTGTCTGATTAGGTGTGGACCGCAAGAATCTGTTCAGTTTCCCCCATAGCAGTCCGAGCCAATTCCAATGCTTCTTCCGCTTCCTTTCTCCCTGGCAATCCATCGGGAGCCATCCCGGGCAGGGCATCCGGATAGCGAACGGGAAGGTAGAACACATCCAAGAATCCGATAATGGCTGAGCGCACTGCACTGAAATATCTTGGAGGGATCATCTGAAGCAGGTCAGTCATGGAAT
>JAPLHX010000304.1 GCA_026389415.1 Coprothermobacterota bacterium
TGATGCTGGATACACGTGATCTGGATAACCAGATCGCCTTGGCCAGCGTCTCCCTGCAAAGCGCCAAGCTCCGATTGCAGCAACTGGAAGAAGGATTGTCTGCCACTGATCTGGCCCCACTGCAAATCGCGCTGGACAAAGCGGCCAGCGATCAAATCGCCACTGCGGACAACCTCTCCCGCGCAAAGCAAAATACGACCCTGTCGGAATCGATGTCACAGGATGCCGTCACCTCCGCGCAGCGTCGCCTGGACGAGGCCAATCAGAACCTCAAGCTGACCCAAGCAAACGTCGATAAGTCTCTTGAGATTGCGCAAACTGCAGCGGACAATGCGCAAGCGGAGTACGACAAAGCCGCCAACAGCCAGATCCAGGACGCTGCTAAGCGAAGCCTGGTCTTGGCCGAGCAAAAGTTGGAAGCGCAGCGAATTGCCGGGGAGCAACAACTCGCTGCAGCCCAGGCTCAGGTCAATGCTACCGGCGACGCCCTCAATCAGGCCCAACAGGCCTTGGAACAGCGGCAGTCTGCTAACAGGGATTTGTTGGCGATGGCCGAGAACCAAGTCGTCGCCGCCGATTACGCCCTCAAGGCCGCTAAAGCCCAATACGATCAGAGGGTGGCGTCTCCTTCTGAAACAACCCTGGCGCTACAAAGGGCAGCCATCGATCAAGTGCAGATTACACTCGACAACTTGACTAGCCAACGCTTGGACGCCGTACTGCGGGCGCCGATCCCAGGCACCGTGGGCATTGTGAATGTCAAAGTGGGTGACATGCTGGTGCCAAGCCTTCCCGCCATGACATTGGTGAATACGCAAGCGCTGGATATCATCGCCAGCGTGCCGGAAGTGAACATGGCGCAACTACAGCCGGGGATGTCGGCATCGATCAAGGCCGATGCGTTTCCCGATCGGACCTTTACCGCCACGCTCAGTATCATCAATCCGCTGGCCTCCATCACGGCGGGAGTGGTCAACTACATCGCCCATTTCACTGCCACCGGCGAGGCCTCCACCTTGTTGAAACAGGGAATGACGCTCGACGTCAGCATTGTGGTGGCCGAAGCCAACAACGCATTGATCATCCCGCGATCTTCGCTGCGCGTTCTGCAATCCAGATACAGCGTGATGCGGTGGGACGGATCGGCCCTGGTCGAGCAAGCAGTGGAAGTCGGCATCGTCAACGATCTCCAGGCCGAGATCCGGAACGGTTTGACCGAAATCGACCAAATCGCCCTCTCGGCATCCGGCAAGAGTGGGACCACGGCATTGCAGATCCCGGGATTGCCCACTTCCTCGTCTCCCAACAAATAACAGATGGGCGACGTGATTGTCACTAAAAACCTGGTGAAGAACTACACCTTGGGCAAGGAGAGCATTGTGCGCGCCTTGCGCGGTATTGGATTCACCGTCCAGGAAGGAGAATTCGTGGCGATCATGGGCCCTTCCGGATCCGGTAAATCGACTCTGATGCATATTCTCGGCTGCCTGGACGTGCCTACGTCCGGTCAGTATGCCATTGATGGCAACGATACCTCCAAAATGACTGACAACCAGCTTGCCAATTTGCGGAATCATAAAATCGGTTTCGTCTTTCAGAGTTTCAATCTGCTTCCCCGCACGACCGCAATCGAAAATGTGGAGCTGCCTTTAGTCTACCATGGGTCTCGCAATGCGCGGAAATTGGCCATGACGGCTCTGGAACGGGTGGGGTTAGGAGACCGGATGCTTCACCGTCCCAACGAACTCTCCATCGGGCAGCAACAGAGAGTGGCGATTGCCCGGGCCCTGGTGAACGATCCCTCCCTGATTTTAGCCGATGAACCGACCGGTAACCTCGACACCCGTTCCTCCGAGGAAGTGCTGGCATTGATCCAATCCCTCAACCAGGAGGGGCGCACGATCTTGTTGGTGACGCACGAACCGGATATCGGTCACCACGCCAAACGCATGATTCGGCTGCTGGACGGCCAGATCGTGGTGGACCATGGGGTGGCCAATCCACTCGATGCGCGCACGATTTTACGCTCACTACCACAAGAGGAGAAACCGTGAGGCTCCTGCGCAGTTTTCAAATGGCCTGGAGAGCGCTGTTGCACAACAAGAGCCGCGCCATCCTGACCATGCTGGGGGTGATCATTGGCGTGTCAGCGGTGATGATGATGTTGTCGCTGGGAGGCGGTGCGCAAATCCTGGTCACAGACCAGATCCAATCCCTGGGATCCAACCTGCTGCTCGTTTTCGCCGGCCAGATCACGTCGGGGGGTGTGCAGACGGGGGGGGTCAACACCCGGTTGAGCATTCAAGATGCCGACGCCATCACATACGTTCCCGGCGTGGTAGCCACCGTCCCTTCCATCAGTCGGCCGGCGCAAGTGGTTGCGGGGAATCAGAATGCCAGTACCACCGTCCTTGGCACCAAGGCGGAGTACGAACAGGTTCTCAATTCGCCCGCCGAACGAGGCAGTTTCTTCAGCCAAGCGGAAGTGGAGCGGTGGGAACGAGTCGCCGTGTTGGGGCCGTCGGTGGTGGCTAAACTATTCCCGGACGAAGACCCCATCGGGCAAGACATCCTGATCACCGTCAGCAACGTCGCCGGTGGCAATCAGAATGCCGTCCGCGTTTCCTTCCGGGTGATTGGGGTCCTCGTTTCCAAGGGGGCGGCGGGATTTATCAATCGGGACGATCAGATCATCATCCCCATTACCACAGCGCAAAAGCTTCTCTTCGGCATCCGCCACGCCGGCTCGATTTCGGTGCAGGTGGAGGATACCCGCAGCATAAATGACGTGGCAGTAGAAATCGGGGCATTGCTTCGTCTCCGCCACAACTTGGCCGCCGACAAGCCGGACGACTTCCTGATCTTCAGCCAGCAAGACCTGTTGGGCACATTGAGCTCCATTCTTGGCTACTTCACGATTCTCCTGGCCGGAATCGCCGGGATCTCCCTATTGGTGGGGGGGATTGGCATCATGAACATCATGTTG
>JAPLHX010000287.1 GCA_026389415.1 Coprothermobacterota bacterium
TGGGTTCTGGTTGACAACTCTCGTTGTCTCCCTGAGCCGTCTCTGCGAAGGGTCTTGCCTGAAGCCGTGGCTCGACGGTAGAGGCAAGATTCCTTCGTCGCGGAGTTTACCCTTGAGCGAAGCGAAGGGTTCAGCATGACATAGAGGGCGATCAGGATGATAGATAAGAACGATTGGGATGACAGATAAGCTTGTGTTCGCTGCTGATAGTGCCATCTAGCGATAGCTGCAGTAGTTCAGGGCGCGAAGGCAATTCGGTAAAGACCGATTTCGACATAGCTATTTGACATGCTCCTGTTTTATGCCTGCTCAGCTATCTCCTATACTCGAGCGATGCAAAAAGGATCCGTGCTGGAGCTGACTGTGGAAACGCTAGGGTTTAACGGGAAAGCGCAGGCGCGCAGCCCAGAAGGGAAGGTGATCTTCCTGGAAGGCGCGCTACCGGGGGAGCGGGTGCGGGCGACCTTGATCAAGGACAAGCGAGAGTATGGCATTGCCCGTTTGTTGGAGGTGATCGATCCTTCCCCCGATCGAGTGGCGCCCCGCTGCCGGCATTTTACCCGTTGCGGCGGATGCAGCCTGCAGCAAGCGGCCTATCTTGCCCAGCTTGGTTTCAAGCAGCAGTTTGTGGCGGATGCGTTTCGCGGCATCGGCCAAACGGCCGAGTTTCCCCTGCTGCCGATCGTTCCTTCGCCGCGCGAGTTTGGCTATCGAAACAAAATGGAATTCTCGTTTTCCCGGGAGGAGGAGGAGCTGCGTCTGGGGTTGCATCCCCGGGGCAGTTTTCGCCACGTGGTGGATTTGGCGGAATGCCCGATTTTCTCTTTCCCGATGGAGGACTTGTTTGCCTCCGCAAAGTGTTGGGCCAATCAACGAGATCTGACCGTCTGGGATGTAAGGGGTCACCAAGGCGCCTTGCGCAATTTTCTAATCCGTACCAGCCACCTGGGCAATCCGTTGTTCGACCTGGTGTTGGGCGAACCGCTCTCTGTGGAAGCGATCGAATCCTGGACCTCTCTCCTGCCACCGGGGGATGCGTTGCTGACGATCAACCGAGCCTGGGGCGACACGCACCGGGTGGACGAACAGCAGGTGTTGCGCGGCAGGGGATTTCTGGAAGAGATGCTGATGGGATTGACCTTCCGCATCTCCTCGCGGTCGTTTTTCCAAACGAATCCCTGGGCTACCGAACTCCTTTATGGGGAAGTAGTGGCAGCCGCGAAAGAATGCAGTGCGGATGTGATCCTGGACCTCTATTGCGGCACCGGCACGATTGCTTGCCTGCTGGCGCGGGAAGGTGCGGAAGTCTGGGGTGTGGAGCGAGATCCAGATTCCGTGCGGGATGCAAAGCGGAACGCGGAGCTCAACGGGCTGGTCGCCCAATTCCGACAAGGTGAGGTGGAAAAAATGCCGGACGATCTGCCAGTCTGCGACCTGATTGTGCTGGACCCGCCGCGAACCGGCCTGCACCCGAAGGCCACAGAATGGCTGCTGAAGGAACGCCCGCAGTTCCTGATCTATGTATCCTGCAACCCGGACACACACTGACGCGCGACTTGCTGTTGTTGGAACCCTACGAATTGGTCTGGGCGCGCCCGTTCGACCTGTTTCCCCAGACCTTCCACCTAGAGACGGTGGCGCTGTTACGAAGGCGCTGAATCTTGTAACACTTTCCCCTATAATCAGGCCGTGCGGATCACTGTGAACGACAACCCGATCGAGCTGGACGGACAGGAACTCTCCATCAAGGAGGTGCTGGCCGCGATGCACTATTCCTTCCCCTTGATCAACGTCCGTTTGAACGGGACCTTGATCAGCAAGCAGGATTTCGCTGCCACCCTGGTGCATGAGGGGGATGACGTGAATGTCTACCATTTGATCGGAGGCGGTTGACAGAGACCGTTGCGGGAAAAACGCTGGAGAATTTTGAGGCTAATGCTGAATCTCGCTGGAGGAAGGACGATCGCATGATCAAGCGCCTGAAGACCTACGATGCAAATTGCATCGGATGCCTGAGCTGCACCCATGTCTGCTCTTACGTCTATTTCAAGCAGGAAGGCCCGGACAAGTCCTCGATCCAGGTCGAAGATCGGCCGGACGGGACTTTTCACCTGGTCGTCTGTGACCAAACCTGCCGTTTGTGCGTGGCGGAATGTCCCACGCTGGCGATTTCGGTGAGCTCCCAGGGTGTGGTGATGATCAACCGCAACTTGTGTATCCACTGTCTTGCCTGCGTGGCCGTCTGTCCGATCCAAGCCATGCGTTTTCACCCGGACCTGCTGGTCCCCTTCAAGTGCATCGCCTGCGGCCAGTGTGCCAAGCAATGCCCCAGCCAAGCCCTTGAAATCGTCACCGAGGAGGCGCAAGGATGATGCACGACGTTCTGACAGAATACCGCTACCAATTGAAACCGGTGGTGCGCGGTTACAACCATCGCACCCTTTACGTGAACCTTTCCAGCGGGGAGATCCGGGAAAAGCCGGTTTCCGAGGAAATGAGGAAGAAGTTCATTGGCGGCAAGGGCTTCGATCTGAAGCTGATGTGGGATGCCACCAGGGAAACCACCCAGTGGGACGATCCGGAGAACGAGATCAATATCGCCATGGGCCCGATCGCCGGTAACACCAACTACCCCGGTTCGGGCAAGTCCATCGTCACCACGATTTCGCCGACCACGCGTATTCCTGTGGACTGCAACGTGGGCGGGCACTTCGGCCCCTACCTGAAATTCTCCGGCTTCGACGCCTTAGAGATTCAGGGCAAAGCCGAGCGGGAAACCCTGCTCTATATCGACGGCGATCAGGGCTTGGTGCAAATTCTTTTGGCCGGTGAGATTCCCTCCGACAGCCACCTTTTAACCGAGCAACTGACCGAGCATTTCGCCAAAGATGAGAGGGACAAGCAACACCTTTCTATCGTATCCGCGGGACGAGGAGCGGAGCATACCTGGATCGGCTGCTTGAACTTCACCTACTACGATAAACGGCGCAAAGCGATGCGGCTGAAGCAAGCCGGCCGTGGCGGCACGGGCACGGTGTTACGGGACAAGAAGCTGAGGCGCTGGTGGTGAAATTCTCCGGCCTGAAGGGCGATTCCAACCATCCTGCCGATCTGAAAACGGTGCAAGAAACCGGCCTCAGGCTGCACCGGGAGATCCTGGCTTTGGATGACGAGCAGTGTCGGATGCGCCGCCAGGGTACCGCTCACCTGGTGGAGGTGATGAACGATTACGATCTGCTGCCGGTGATGAATTTCCGCTACGGCTCTCATCTGGAGGGGAACAAGCTGGCCTCCTGGGTCTGGGAGAAACGGTTCACGCAGAACATCGCTGATGGTTGCTGGTTTGGTTGCACGCTTTCCTGCGCTCACGCCGTCGACAATTTCGAGCCCAAGACCGGTCCCTATGCCGGGCAGAAGGTGATGATCGACGGGCCGGAGTACGAGACGGTGGCCGGCTGCGGCTCCAATCCCGGCATCTTTGATCCGGAAGCCGTGCTGGAAATCAACTTCTATTGCGACACTTATGGCATCGACACGATCTCTTTCGGCACGATCACTGCTTTCGTGATGGACTGCTATCAAAACGGCATCCTCAACCGGGAACGCACGGGCGGGCTGGAGTTTACCTGGGGAAACTGGCGCGTGGCCTGCGAGATGCTGCACCAGATGGCTCGCGGCGAGGGATTCGGTCTGGTTGCGGGTAAGGGCGTGCGCTGGATGAAGGCCCACTTCGTAAAAGAGTACGGCGCCGATGCTGGATTCCTGGACGACATCGGCATGGAAGGGAAGGGGCTGGAGCAATCGGAGTACCAATCCAAGGAATCGCTGGCCCAACAAGGCGGGTATTACATGACCAATAAGGGACCCCAACACGATGAGGCCTGGTTGATTTTCATGGACATGGTGAACAACCGCTTGCCGACGTTCGAAGCCAAGGCCGAAGCCCTGCATTACTTTCCCCTCTTCCGCACCTGGTTCGGATTGCAAGGGCTTTGCAAGCTCCCCTGGAACGACATCGAACCGGCTGACAACGCGCAGCAGGCCGAACCGAACAAAGTGCCGGAGCACGTGCAGAACTATCTGGACCTCTACACCGCCATCACCGGCGAATCGATCGACAAGGCGGAAATGATCCGTCAATCCGAGCGGGTGTACAACTTCCAGCGCGTCTTCAACCTGCGGTTGGGGCACGGCAAGCGGATCGATGATCATCCGCCCTATCGCGCTATGGGGCCGGTGACGGTGGAGGAATACGAATCGCGGGCGGAGCGCTATGACAAGCAACTGAAGGAACGAGTAGGCGTCGATCCGGCTGCAAGGAGCACCGAGGAAAAACTAGTGATTCTGCGGAAATTCCGCCTGGACCAATACGAACAACTGCTGGACGCCGTCTACGGGCGGCGAAGTTGGACCCCGGATGGGGTGCCCACGCCGGAGCATCTTGTAGCGATCGGGATGGACCTGCCCGAAGTGCTGGCCTTGGTGAGCAAGTACCTCTGATAGCTGAGCGGATCAGTCGCGGCGTACCAGCGCCGATGCGGGACATGCATCCAGGCAAGCGCCGCAGGCATCGCACTTGACGGCGTAGGTCACATCGGGCAGTAATAACAAGCAATCCCGCGGACAAATCGGGACGCAAGCGCCGCAGCGATTGCACAATCCGGAGTCGACCCGGTACACCCCGGATTCATTGCGGGCGATGGCGCCTGCAGGACAGGAGACCAAACAATAGCCGCACTGGTTGCAGACATCCACCTGCCAGGAAGCCTGCTTGATCCGAACCAGGATCGCAGATTTGTCCGGCGTTTCCTCCTGAAAATGTTCCAGCGCGCAGGCGATCCGGCATTGACCACAACCCGTGCATTTGGCGTTATCGGCAAAGATGTACATCGTGACGGTCCCCATTCTAACAGAAACCGCTCCAATTGCTATAATAATGATTCACCAAAGGATGGAGGGATCGAGAGATGGACATTGCGCAGTTGCAGCAGACAGTCGCGGAACAAGGAATCCTCTTTTTTGACCTGAAAGTCGCGGATCTACTGGGTTTTCTGCATCACGTGACGTTGCCCATCGATCGGCTGGATGACCGGCTTCTGCTGGAAGGGGTCGGGTTTGACGGATCCTCTTACGGTTTCAGCGGCGTGGAACGTTCGGACATGGTCCTCCTGCCGGACCTGGAGTCCTGCTTCGTGGATCCATTCCGTCAACAGCCGACACTGGCTTGTCTGGCAACGATTCACTTGACCGACGTGGCCCGCGCCCCTTTTGCGGAAG
>JAPLHX010000260.1 GCA_026389415.1 Coprothermobacterota bacterium
CTGTGAGTCAGTTCATCCAGGATAGTATCGAGTACGGCACCTGGTTCGACGGCTCATCGATCGAAGGATTCGCCCGGATCGCGGAAAGCGACATGTACCTTGTTCCCGATCTGGAAACGTGCGCTATTATCCCTTGGGATCGGGGAGAATCCACCACCACCGCCCGTTTTCTTTGTGATGTCTATACACCTCAAGGCGAACCGTTTGCTGGCGATCCGCGTTATATCCTGCGCCGGGCATTGCTGCAAGCCGACCAAATGGGCTTCCGCTACAACATAGGCCCCGAGATGGAGTTCTTCTTGTTCCAACATCAGCCGGAGAATGGCGTGCTGACCGAACCTTATGATCGGGCCGGGTATTTTGATGTCTCTACGGACCATGCTTCCCATGTACGCCAACAAATGGTGAATGCTTTAGCGGCCCTTGGGATCCGGGTAGAAGCACACCACCATGAGGTGGCTATCGGACAGCAGGAAATCGATTTTCACTACGATGAGGCACTGCATACCGCTGATAATGTGATCACACTGCGCCTGGCTGTGAAAGCGGTGGCGCAGAAACACAACTTGTACGCAACTTTCATGCCCAAACCGGTGTTTGGCATCGCCGGCTCCGGTATGCATGTCCACCAGAGCCTGATGGATAAAACGACCAACAAGAATCTGTTGTACGACGCCGAGGATCCGCATGGGTTGTCCACGTTGGCCAAACAGTTCCTCGCCGGTCAATTACACCATGCTCGGGGCATGACTGCGGTTCTGGCTCCATTGGTGAACTCGTACAAGCGGTTGGTGCCCGGTTTTGAAGCTCCAGTCTATGTATCTTGGGGATCCACCAACCGTTCCGCTCTAATCCGCGTACCTCGAATCAACCCGCAGCGGCCGGATTCCACTCGCTTGGAATTGCGTTGCCCGGATCCTTCCTGCAATCCCTATCTGGCCTTCGCGGTGATGCTAGCCTGTGGCCTGGATGGAGTGAAGCGGCAATTGCCCTTGCCGGAAGCCTCGGAAGAGGATCTCTATCATGCCGAGAACAGCTCTCTCCTTCCTCTCTTACCAGGTTCTCTGCGGGAGGCAACCGAAGAGCTGGAACGGGACTCAGTCGTCCAGGAGGTGCTGGGACAGCATGTTTTCGAGCGGTACCTGGAAGCCAAAACACTGGAGTGGCAAGAATATCGTCGACAAGTCACCAAGTGGGAGCTCGAGCGCTATTTGCCGACCTTTTAAACTTCGAATGGGAGCCGAATAACGATGTCATATACCCCGACCTGGGTTCAAGATGCCGTGTTCTACCAGATTTTCCCCGATCGATTTGCCCGTAGCGACAAAATCGCAGGACCGAACCATCTGGAGCCCTGGGATTCACCACCGTCGCGGCGCGGATTCAAGGGCGGCAACCTGCTTGGCGTAGCGGAGCACCTCGATTACCTGGAGTCCTTGGGGATCAATGCCATCTACTTCAACCCGATTTTTCAATCGTCCGCCAACCATCGCTATCACACCTATGACTACTTCCAAGTGGACCCGATCTTGGGAGGGAATCAGGCCTTCCAGACATTGCTCCAAGAGGCTCATCGGCGCGGAATCCGGGTGATGCTGGATGGCGTGTTCAATCATGCCGGCCGCGGGCTCTTTCAGTTCCATCATATTCTGGAGAATGGTCCAGCTTCCCCCTACGTAGATTGGTTCAACGTGTATGGGTACCCCACGCGAGCCTACGAGAGCAATGCGCTACCGAACTACGATGCCTGGTGGAGTATGCCGGATTTGCCCAAATTCAATACAGAGACTGTCGCCGTACAAGAGTTTCTGTTCCAGGTAGCGGAATATTGGTTGAGGGTCGGAATCGACGGTTGGCGTCTAGATGTTCCATTAGAAATCAAAACGCCGGGGTTTTGGGAAGAGTTCCGACAACGCGTCAAGCGAATCAATCCGGAAGCCTACATCCTGGGAGAAATCTGGGATAACGCCGAATGCTGGCTGCAGGGAGAGCACTTTGATGCGACGATGAACTATCCGCTCCAACGAGCTTGTTTGGGATATTTCGGCGGGGCAGTGTTGGATACTTCGTATCATCCCGGCGGATTTGCGCTGCACGTCTGCGATGCAAAAACCTTTTGTCTGGGACTGGAATCAGATTATCTACGAATACCGGTCGCAGCCCTGACGCAATACAACTTGCTTTCCAGCCACGATGTGCCTCGCTTTGTGACGATGGTGCAAGGAGACAAACGCCGTCTGGTATTGGCCTCCCTGTTTCAGATGATTTATCCCGGAACCCCCTCCATCTATTACGGTGATGAGATTGGATTGGAGGGAGGTCCCGATCCTGGTTGTCGGGGTAGCTTCCCTTGGGACGAGACCCGATGGGACCAAGACCTCCTGCATCAGTTCCGGCAGATGATTGCGTTGCGTAGAGCCACACCCGCCTTGCGCCATGGAACGTATCGCACTCTATTGGCCGAGGGTTCGGTCTGCGCAGTGGTCCGGCAAACGCCGGCGGACACGATCGTCGCAGCATTCCAAGCCGGCGATGAACCCGCCCAAGTCACGTTGGAGATGCCGGAATTATTGACGCCGGCGCCGAGGGTTCAAACAATTTGGGGCCCTTCGGTGTCGGTTGAGAAAGGATTCGCCCGGGTGAAGCTTCCCCCTTTAAGCGCTTGCCTGTTTTCAATCAGTCAGCAGTCCTCTTAAAATCTTTCCCAAACCAAAAGGGCGAAGATTGTCTCCTCGCCCTTTTTGATTTGCAGGATTTCTTGTTAGAAATTGGCTTCGCTTACTTTCTTCTTTCCAAAACCACCGCGCCTTGAGTAGAGGACAGCTCCGATCAACAGAACAAGGCAGATCGATACCGTGATGATCGCTCCTGGGTCGGAAAGGCTGGTCCGGATCAAGATAGGAGCGGCCAAGAGTGAAATCAGGTTCATCACTTTGATCATCGGGTTTAGGGCAGGGCCGGCGGTGTCCTTGAGCGGATCCCCTACCGTATCTCCCACCACCGAGGCCTTATGAGCCTCAGATCCTTTGCCACCATAGAGACCATCTTCGATCGTCTTCTTGGCATTGTCCCAAGCTCCCCCAGAGGTGGACATGAATACCGCCAGCAATTGGCCGGAAAGGATCACACCGCCTAAAAATCCGCCCAACGCTTCCACTCCCAGGAGGATCCCAATTACTAAGGGAGAGATCACCGCAATCAAAGCCAAGGGAATCAGCTCCCGTTGGGCAGCTGCCGTGCAGATGGTCACGGCTTTCTTATAATCGGGTAGAACCTTTCCTTCCATCAAACCGGGAGTCTTAAACTGACGCCGGACTTCTTCCACGATCAATGCAGCTGCGCGAGCGACAGCGCTGATCATTAAGGAGGAGAAGAGCCAGGGCATCGATCCGCCCAACAGCAAGCCAACAAAAATGATGGGCTTGGAAATTTGAATTCCGATGGATAGAAGTTGCTGGGCGGCCGGGATACCCATGCCGGCTTGCACCATGGAGATGTCTGTCAGGAACGAACCAAACAAGGAGACGGCTGCAATGACGGCCGAGCCGATGGCTACCCCTTTGGTGATGGCTTTGGTGGTGTTGCCTACCGCATCCAGATCCGCCATGATCTGGCGTGCCTTGGGTTCCATCTTGGTCATTTCCCCAATCCCGTTAGCGTTATCGCAGATGGGACCGAAAGAGTCCATCGCCACATTATTTCCGGTCAGGGTAAGCATGCCGATGCCGGTCATGGCTACCCCGTAGAGGACGAACACCACGTCCTGACCCCAATAGATCACGACCGCGGCCAGGATGGTAGCGGCGATCACCAGAATCTGCCAAACGGAGGCCTCGAATCCAACTGCCAGTCCGCGGAGAATTAATGTAGCGGCTCCGGTCTTGGAAGCGGCAGCAATGTCCTTCACCGGCCGGTGGTGGGTGTCCGTTGAGAATTTTGTCAGCTCATCGATGACGAT
>JAPLHX010000197.1 GCA_026389415.1 Coprothermobacterota bacterium
TTATATTGAGTTGTGGCGGGTCCGTGATTTGGATGCCAAACAGAACTACCTGGAACGAATCATCTCTTGCGGCGACCTGCAGATCATTTCCACCGATCCCACCACGCCGAACCTCAATGTGCTCGGCCTGCGCCACCCCTACAAACGAATGGAAATGATCCGGGCCGCCGTTCAACACCAACGAGCGATCAAGAATGTCGCGATTGTGGAGAGAGTCAGCCCTTAGGCGAAACAGTTTCCCAATTGAGCTTGGGTGCAGAACAACAATAGATAGAAACGCGGAGCCTTTTCTGCAACATAACGAGCCCAAAGAGATCCGAAAGGATTCCCACGACCGATAGTCGATTCCATGGTAAAATAGCGGGCCTGGGCTGCCAACATTGGTTCCCCGCGGAACATAGCGAAGGTGGCGGAATTGGCAGACGCGCTGGACTTAGGATCCAGTGGTGCAAACCATGCGGGTTCGACTCCCGCCCTTCGCACCAAAGCTTCTTGGCAGACAGGACCGGTTTTGCGAAAATCCGCTGTGACTCATAAAAACAAACCCGGATCGACAGAAAGGACCATCGGAGTTGGAAACCGAGATAAAAGAGCTGGAACATCAGATTGAACTGAAAGTTACCCTGCCGACTGAACAGGTGGACGCTGCGATCCAAAAGACCCTCCGCCGCCTGTCAGAGCGAGTGAACATCGCCGGTTTCCGTCGAGGGAAAGCGCCACTAGGGATGGTTCGCACGCATGTCGGGGAAGAACGTTTGCGCGAAGACGCCTTGGAACTGCTGGTGGACGAATCGCTGGAAGAAGCCTATCACCAACGAGATATCCAACCTCTGTTTGCCCCTAAACTGGACATCGAACAGTTTGAACAGGGAAAGGCGCTGATCTACAAAGTGGTGATCGATCCATGGCCCAAATTGGATCTGCCGGATGTGGCCGAAGTGGATGTTCGTGTTGACCCCGTCCGTGTGGGGGATGAAGACACGGAGAAAGCTCTGGAACGTTTACGAGAGAGCTATGCGGAATATAGCCCGAAAGAAGGATCCGCCGGAACCGGCGACGCGGTAGCCCTGCACTGGCGATTGTCCGAAAAAGACCCTTGGCGCACGGATCTGATCGAACTCGGTAAAGAGGCTCTCGCCCCAGGTTTTGACGAGAAGGTGCAGGGAATTCAAGCCGGCGAGGAGCGGGAATTTGTGCTGCCCGTGCAGGAGCAGGAAATGACTTTCTTCGTACAGGCCATGGAGATCAAAGGAAAGCATTTACCCGAACTTGACGATTCTCTTGCCCAGAAGCTTGGCGCGGACACTTTGGGTGGATTGAAGGAAAAAATACGGACCGAACTCCTGACAGAAAGTCAGCGCCGCCACGATCAAAAGCTACGGGACGAGATCATGCTTCATTATCTGGAGCGGATACCTGTCACCTTTTCGGCCCATGCCGAACAGAGAGCACTAGATTCTTATGTGGAATCCTTCGAGGAGCGCTTGGCAAAGTCCGGCCGCACGCTGGAAAACTTCCTGCGAGATCTGAACCTGACGGAAGAGGATTGGCGGGAGAAAATTGCTCGACCGCAGGCCGTGCAGTTGTTAAAGGAACAAATCGTGCTTGACCTTTTTGCGGACCGCAAGCAGATAGCAGCGGACGAGAATGAAACCGCTAAAATCCAACGTGAGGGCAAGTCCCCTTCGGATCGGCGATCAGCGTACAATGCACTCCGGCGAACAAAAGCACTGGATCTGTTGATTGAGGAATGGAACAACGGGCGCCAACCTGTCAACGAGCAGGAGGAGAATTGATGTCAATCCCCTATGTGGTCGAGCAAACTCCTCGCGGGGAGCGAGTATATGACATTTACTCTCGACTGCTGCGAGACCGGATTGTCTTTGTCGGTGGACCGATTTTCGACGACATTGCCAATGCCATCATTGCCCAATTGCTATTGCTGGAAGCGGAAGATTCCAAGCGGGATATCTATCTGTACCTAAACAGCCCCGGCGGGGTGATCTCGGCCGGGTTAGCGATTTATGACACCATGCAGTATATCCGAGCACCTGTGTCTACGATTTGCCTGGGCCTAGGAGCTAGTATGGCCGCTGTATTACTAGCTGCCGGCGCTCCAGGCAAGCGTCTGGCGCTGCCCCATGCCCGTTTACTGATTCACCAGCCTCTGATCGCGGGTCAGGGTATTTCCGGCGCCGCTAAGGATATAGAGATCGAGGCTCGGGAACTGACGCAAAACCGCAAGACCATTAACGAAATCCTATCCCAGACCACCGGACAATCATTGGAAAAAATCGAGCAAGACACGGAACGAAATTATTACATGTCTGCTATCCAGGCCAAGGACTACGGTTTGATTGACCTGGTAATTTACAAACGAGAATAAACACAATAGAACCAGCTATGCGAGCCAACTAGATGGTTGAAGAACTCGAATTAGCACTCTTGACAATAGAGTGCCAATCCGATAACTTCAACTTCAAAGAGGTGATAGAACGCAATGTCACAACAAACACCTGTACGTAACTTGGAAACCATTACCGAAGCTCCTATTCTGCCTTTGCGAAATGTGGTTGTCTTCCCAGGCATGGTGATACCGCTGGTTGTTGGTCGGGAAAAATCAACTAAATCCTTGGAGGAAGCCGTTGCGGCGGACCGGCTGATCGTCTTGTCCACCCAGAAAGACGAAGGGATTGAAGACCCGGAGCCGACCGATGTCTATTCGGTCGGAGTGGGGGCGGAAATTCTTCGGTTATTGAAATTGCCAGATGGGACCTTTTCGGTGATAGTGGAGGGAATTTGTCGGGTTAAGATCGAAAAATTCCTGCAGACTTCCCCATCCTATCGAGCACAAATCCATTTCCTAACAGAGACAATGTCCCAAACAGAAGACCTTGTCGGATTAAAACGGATGATCGTGGAGCAATTCGACAGCTATAGCCGCCTTTCCCATCGGATTTCCTCGGACGCCGCCATGGCTGTGATGAACATCGAGGATGCCAGACAACTCTCGGATTTGGTGGCGGCCAACATGATCTTATCCATCCGGGACAAACAAGAAGTGTTGGAAATTACCGATATCAACCGGCGATTGGAACGCCTGGCCGAGCTCCTCTCGAAAGAGTTGGAAGTGTTGGAACTGGCAAAAAAACTGGAAGATCGCGTGAAGACTTCAGTGGAGAAGAACCAAAAAGAATATTTCCTGCGGGAGCAAATGAAGGCAATCCAGCAGGAGTTGGGGGAAAAAGACGAAAAGCTGCAAGAGATCGAAGGCTACCGCAACAAAATGGAGAAAGCCAACTTACCCGAACCAGTAAAGGCTAAAGTAGAAGAAGAATTGGTCCGATTGGAAAAGATGCCGCCGATGGTAGCCGAATCCACAGTGATCCGGACATACCTCGATTGGTTGCTGGACCTCCCCTGGAGCGTGGAATCGAAAGACATGCTCGACATCAAGGAAGCGCAAAAGATCCTGGAAGCGGATCATTATGGGTTGAAAGATCCCAAGGAACGCATCCTGGAATACTTGGCCGTGCGACACTTGACCAAGAAGATGAAAAGCCCGATCCTCTGCTTTGTGGGTCCCCCCGGCGTGGGTAAGACATCGCTGGGAAAATCGATTGCTCGGGCGATGGGAAGGAAGTTTGTCCGCATTTCGCTGGGCGGGATTCGCGATGAGGCGGAAATCCGGGGTCATCGACGGACCTATGTGGGAGCGCTCCCCGGTCGCATCATCCAAGGCATGAAGACGGCAGCTTCCAAGAACCCGGTGTTTCTGCTGGATGAAATCGATAAGATGGGACAGGACTTTCGCGGTGATCCTTCGGCTGCTCTGTTGGAAGCTTTGGACCCGGAGCAGAACAATTCCTTTTCCGACCACTATATTGAAGTCCCGTTTGATCTTTCCCAAGTCCTCTTCATTACAACCGCCAATATCTTGCACCCCGTTCCCCCCGCTCTATTGGACCGAATGGAAGTATTGCACCTGCCCGGCTACACCGAAGACGAAAAGGTGAAGATTGCCCAGAAATTCCTGGTTCCCAAGCAACTGGAAGCGCATGGCCTGACGACCGACGATCTCCGGTTCACCGAAGGAACCCTCTATCGCCTGATTCGCGAATACACACGGGAAGCTGGCGTCCGTAACCTAGAGCGGGAGATCTCGAACATCAACCGCAAGGTAGCTCGGATGAAAGTGGAACATCCAAAATTTGTACGTGTGGTGGTGACGCAGCAAGACATCCCCAAATTCCTGGACATGCCGCGGTTTCACTATGGCCAGGCCGAGCAAACCGACGAGGTCGGTGTTGTCACTGGCGTTGCTGTCAGCGAGTTTGGCGGAGACGTGATGCCGATAGAGGTTTCGCTGGTCCGTGGAAAAGGTGAGTTGCTGTTGACGGGGCAATTGGGTGAAGTGATGAAAGAAGCCGCCAAAGCCGGGATCACCTATATTCGATCTCGGACAAAGGAATTGGAGCTCGATGCGGAGTGGTATTCGAAGTTTGATATCCACATCCACGTTCCCGAGGGCGCCGTACCCAAGGAAGGTCCTTCTGCCGGCATCGGCATGGCGACCGCCTTAGTATCCGCCATACGCGCGATACCCGTTCGGCGTGATGTGGCGATGACCGGCGAAATCACCCTCCGCGGTCGCGTGTTGCCGATCGGGGGCGTCAAGGAAAAAGTTTTGGCTGCCCATCGTGCGGGGATCAAGACGATGATTCTTCCCAGAGACAACGAAAAGGACTTGGAGAAAGTGAACCCGTTGGTGAAGAAGAACATGCGTTTCGTGCTCGTAAAACACATGGATGAAGTGCTGCAAGAAGCGTTGGTGCATTAGAACCCACTTGACTTCACCGGACAGTTTCTTAAGATGAGCGGCATGACCACCGCTCATCTTCTTTTTCGACGCCGAATCTGTTGGCTACTGCTTGCTTCTATTGCCGCAGGGGCTCTCTTCTCCCCCCTAGTTCCACCCCTGACACTGGCGCCGAATCTAGTCGTCTTGCTGCTGCTGGGGTTCGTTCTGCCATGGGTTTTGGGGGCGACCTACCAACGCAGGCAGGCCCTGATTGCCGGTCTGGCTTGCGGTCTGGCGTTCGCGCTTTCCCAGAGCGCTTTCATCTGGTTGGTGGAGCGATCCAGCAAGATCTTTACCGGTTTTTACATTTATGACCAGGGTTGGTCCGTTCCCGCTTTTGCCCTGATGGGTGGGATGACATCGATGCTCGTTCACGCGTTCCGCCAACGGAAGTGGCTTTATGGTTGTTTTTTTACCTTGTTAGCCGTCGCTACTGAGCTCGTTTACGGTCAATACTTCCTGGTAAAAAGGGTGTTATCACCAGAATTGTGGCCGCCATGGACGTACCTGTTCCCGCTTGGCTTGACCTGCTGTTTTCTCGCTTTCTTTTTGCTTTCCCATTTCTATTCCCTTACAATGCTGGGGATTTTTACTAAAACGGAGGTTTCCGACCATGGTTCCGCCAAATAGCCAAATTCCCGCAGATGCCGTTGCCCGCAAATCCGGCGAACGGATCGTGGACCTCTACACGATCCCGGAGGCGGAAGCATCGAGTTGGGTGCTTGAAAACTCGCCCGAAGGGTTGGAAATCCTGCGCCACAGCACCTCCCATCTGATGGCACAGGCCGTGAAGGAGATTTGGCCCGAGGCTCGGTTGGCCATTGGTCCAGCCATCGAAGACGGGTTTTACTACGATTTTGACCTACCAAGCCCCCTCTCTTCAGACGATCTCGTCCGCGTCCAAGAGAAGATGCGAGAGATTTGCGCCCGGAATTTACCCATGGTTCGGCAGGAATTGTCCCGCGAGGAAGCCCTGAGTCTTTTTGAGTCAGCAGGAGAGTCCTATAAGGTTGAGTTAATCCAGGAACTTTCTGGTGAGCAGGCGATCACGGTTTATCGTAACGGAGAGGAATTTGTCGATCTGTGCCGTGGACCCCATACCCCCGCGACAGGAAGACTAAGGTATTTCAAGCTACTATCCGTTGCTGGGGCCTACTGGCGAGGCGATGAACGCAATCAGATGCTGCAGCGAATCTATGGCACAGCCTGGCCATCGCAAGAGGCATTGAAAGATTACTTGTGGAAGCTGGAAGAAGCAGCCAAACGGGACCATCGTCGTCTCGGCAAGGAAATGGATCTGTATTCCACCAACCCCCATATTGGTGCCGGACTGATCCTTTGGCATCCGGCCGGATCCACCATCCGGAACCAGATCGAGAGTTTTTGGCGCGAAGAGCATCTCAAACACGGCTATCAATTGGTGTACACCCCCCACATTGCCAGTGAGGAGATTTACCAAATCTCCGGGCACCTGGAAGCGTATTCCGAGATGATGTACTCACCAATGGATATTGATGGCCACCCATACCGGGTCAAGCCGATGAATTGTCCGGGCCATATCTGTATTTTCCAGTCCAGTCAGAAGAGCTATAAAGATTTGCCGATTCGTTTTGCCGAACTGGGTACAGTCTACCGTTATGAGCGCTCAGGAGTCTTGCACGGTCTATTGCGGGTGCGCGGATTCACTCAGGACGATGCCCACGTCTTTTGCCGACCGGAGCAACTGAAAGATGAAATCAATGCTGTTTTAGATCTGACCGAGTTGATGATGCAAACATTCGGTTACCGGTACCATGCGTACTTGGCGACTCGGCCGGAACACTCTATCGGTTCAGACGAAGAATGGGAGTTTGCCACAGAGGCCTTGCACGATGCCCTGAAAGGACGAGGGATGCCATTCGATCTGGATCAGGGTGGGGGTGTTTTCTACGCTCCCAAGATCGATATCAAGCTATGGGATGCTCTTGGCAGAGAATGGCAAGGCCCAACCTGTCAAGTGGATCTCGCCCTGCCAGTCCGCTTCAATGTCACTTTCATTGGTGAAGACGGGAAAGAACACCGCTGCATCATGATCCATCGCACGGTGCTAGGGAGCATGGAACGGTTCGTCGGTGGGCTGATTGAGCACTATGGGGGCAATTTCCCATTATGGCTGGCTCCCGTGCAAGCTGTGATTATCCCGATCGCCAGCCGGCACCAACCCTACGCACAGCAAGTGTCTGCCGTCCTCCGAGAGGCGGGAATTCGGATCGAAGTGGATGCCCGAGCGGAAAAAATGAACGCGAAAATACGCGACGCGGAAGTGAGACGGATCCCCTATGCCTTGATTGTAGGCGATCGCGAAGTCGAGGCGGACGCGGTGTCGGTCCGGCGCAAAGGCCAGGGTGATCTTGGCTCCCGCCCTTTAAGCAATCTGGTAAGCGGAATGCAGGAGGAGATCAGTAAACGCAGCCTAGCAACCCCTTGACTGGGGGCTTGCTCTATGATAACTTGCACCATTGAAGTAGAAGCCGCCGGCTTCTCACCCCGTGGCGCAGCCAACGGGGTTTGATGAGTATTATAAAGGTCCTATCAGAGGTCCTAAGGCGGCTCCAGATTTGGAGTCGTTTTTGTTAGGAGAGGAAAATGACTTATAAAAATTGAAAGAACCCTGGAGGTGAAGTCCCATTAGTAAAGACGTTCGGATAAACCAGCAAATCCGGTCGCGAGAAGTTCGCCTGATCGGCTCCGACGCACAACAGCTCGGCATTGTGTCTATCGGTGAAGCGCTCCGCAAAGCAGAGGAAGAAAACCTGGACTTGGTTGAAGTTTCTTCAACTTCTCGGCCTCCTGTGTGCAAGCTGATGGACTTTGGAAAGTACAAATTTGAACAAAGCAAGAAGCTAAAAGAAGCACGCAAGAATCAACGTGGCGATGTTAAGGAGATCAAAATCTCACATGCTGGTATTACCGCACGCGACCTTCAGGTGAAGATGAATCATGTAATACGCTTCCTGGAGCACGGTGATAAGGCCCGCCTGATCGTGGAGTTTCGTGGTCGGGAACAAATTCACCGCAACAAAGGGTTCGATATCTTAAATGATATGGCGGAACAGTTGAAGGATGTGGGGATCGTCGAGCGCAGACCGACCTTGGAGGGGCGAAGGATCGTTATGGTGATTAATCCCAAGAAAGTGGAACGGAGAGAGAGCAGTGAAAAAGCAAAAGATGAAAACGCGCAAGACCGCAGTCAAGCGGTTTAAAGTCACCGCCACGGGCAAGATTATGCGTGGTCATCAGCGGCACACCCACCTGCTGTCAAAAAAAACAGCATCACGCAAACGACGATTGGTGTCTCAGGTAGAAGTGGACAAGGTCGACAGAAAACGTGTCCGCTCGATGCTGGGCATCTAACGGACTGATATGAGGAGAGTGATTTAACCATGCGAGTCAAAGGTGGACCAACCACACGGCGCCGCCGTAAAAAAATGCTTAAGGCTGCAAACGGCTATTGGGGCTCCAGCCATGTTCGGTTTCGATTGGCAAAAGAGCGTGTTTTGCACGCCATGCAGCATTCCTATGAAGGCAGAAAGCAAAAAAAGCAGGATTTCCGCGGATTATGGATCCTACGTATCAATGCTGCTGCCCGCAAGGACGGCCTGCCCTATAATCAGTTGATCTATGGTTTGAAGAATGCCGGTGTTTTGATCGATCGGAAAATCCTGGCTGATTTAGCCGTCAACGATCCAACCGCTTTCCACAATTTGGCCTTGATCGCCAAGGAAAAACTGGGGAAAGCTAACTAGCGTAGATCTTGGATATTCCTGCACTTTTTCACGAGTCGGAGCAAAAGATTTGTCGTGCTGCGAATCTGCGCGAGTTGGAGGAGGTGCGGATCGCTCTGTTGGGCAAGAAGGGCCAGTTAACTGGTTTGCTGCGCAGCCTGGCCGAACTTCCACTCCAGGAACGCAAGCACCTCGGCGCCGATTTGAATGGCTTGCGAGAGAATATTCAAATTCTGCTTGCGGAACGGCAACGTACGCTGGAAGAAGAAGAAACAACCCAAGGCTTGGCTCGCGAGGGTATCGATATCACGCTGCCGGGCATTCCACCCCTCCGTGGCCGCAGGCATGTCCTTTTAGAAACCGTAGAGGAGATCGAAGACGCATTTCTCCGTTTGGGTTTCGACATCGTGGAAGGACCGGAAGTGGAATGGGACTACTACAATTTTGAGGCCTTGAACATGCCGGCAGAGCATCCCGCGCGAGATATGTGGGATACGTTCTACATCACCGAACGGATGCTCCTGCGTACGCACACTTCCCCCGTGCAGATCCGCTGCATGGAAGAAACACCACCACCGATCCGGGCAATCATGCCAGGTTTAGTGGCTAGACATGAAGCATTGGATAGCACCCACATGGATGTCTTCTTCCAGATTGAGGGGCTCGTCGTAGACAAGGGCATATCCTTTGCAAACTTGAAAGGCATACTGGATCTATTCGTAGCCATGATATTTGGCAGCGAACGAAAAACAATGTTTGTACCTAGTTATTTTCCGTTTACGGAACCTTCAGCCGAATTGATGATTTCCTGTGGCGTCTGCGGTGGGTCCGGATGCCAAACGTGCGGTCATGGCGGCGGATGGCTGGAAGTACTGGGCTGCGGTCAGGTGCACCCTCAAGTGCTGAGAAATGTGGGGATTGATCCGGAAGCCTTTACTGGTTTCGCTTTCGGACTGGGTGCCGAGCGCGTAGCCATGCTGAAATACAACATTCCGGATATCCGACTCTTTGCGGAAAACGATTTGCGTTTCCTGGAGCAGTTCTAATGGGCATTCCTCTTTCATGGCTGGCGGAGCTTCTCCCCGGTCTTCCGGCGGTAGAGGAATTAGTCGTTCTCCTCCTTCGGGCAGGGTTGGAAGTTGAGGAAATACAACCGATTCCTGCACCGTTTTCCGGAGTTTAGGTCGGCCGCATCGCGCACCTGGAGATACATCCGACCAACTTTGATCGAGGCGCGAGAATTCGAGGGGTTCATTTCCGAAGGGATGCTTTGCTCCCGTCAAGAACTAGGACTGGAAAAAGAGCTTCTCCCTTTGGGCGAAAAGGGGATTGCGATCCTACCCGAAGAGAGTGAAGTTGGCGTCAACCTAGCGTCATTACTGGCTCTACCCGATACCGTTCTCGAGATCAAGGCAACCGCCAATCGTCCGGATTGGCTGTCCGTGCAAGGGTTAGCCCGAGAAATGGCAGTGTTTCTAGGCTACAAGCTTCAGGCTTTGCGTGAGTTCCCCGCCCTTCGCAGCGCGGAACAAACGGAAAGCCAAATGTCCCTGCAAATTGTGGATCTCAATCTGTGCCCGCGCTATCTCGCGCGAATCATCCGCAACATCACGATCGGGGAATCTCCCCTATGGATCAAGAGCCGACTCTGGAAATCCGGTCTTCGGCCGATCAACAACGTGGTGGATGCCACCAACTATGTGATGTTGGAAGTAGGTCAACCTCTACATGCATTCGATCGGCGACAAATTGCCCAAAACAAAATCATAGTGCGGCGGGCGCATTCCGGAGAGTCCATCACTACCTTGGACAATATCGAGAGAATCTTGGAAGAGAGTGTGCTCCTGATCGCCGATCCAGAGAGACCCTTGGCAATCGCGGGCGTGATGGGTGGGTTGAATTCGGAAGTCGCTGCAGATACCCATGATGTCGTGTTGGAATCAGCCTTGTTTGCCGCCATCTCCATCCGCCGCACCGCGCGATTGGTTGGGCTTCGCACAGAGGCCTCGCAACGTTTCGGTCGCGGAGCGAATATGGCAGGAGTGGAAGAGGGTTCCCTCCGGGCGGCAGCAATGATTGCCTGTCTCGGCAAGGGGGAACTGCTAGCTGGGGTGATGGACGCCGGGACACACGAACCAAAGCGCTTCGTCTCCCTCCGGCCGCAAAAAGTGAACGAGTTGCTGGAGAGCCGGTTTAGTGCAGATCAGATTGGGCAAGATCTGGAACGGCTGCATTTCAAACTCTGGTCGGTGGGGGAACGGTTAGAAGTAGAAGTCCCTTCTTGGCGCACGGACGTGCGCGAGGAAGTGGATTTGATTGAAGATTTGGCCCGTTTAACTGGGTACGATCGAATTCCTGTCAAGATTCCCTCGTTTCCATTGAAACCGGGTTGGGAACCTCCGTGGCGCCGTTGTTGGCGTCAATGGCGAGAACGCTTTCTGGCCGTCGGTTTGCAGGAATCATTCAATGTGCCCTTGGTGGCCCCCGAGAATAATAGGTGGACGTTCCTGATCACCGGCCAACAAGAACTGAAGCTAAGAAACCCCATTTCGCCGGACCGATCCGTTCTGCGATTAAGTCTGATCCCCTCTCTGCTGGGTTGCCTTTCGTTCAATCTGCAGAATGGGAACAGCAGCCGGGGTTTCTTTGAGCTTGGCAAGGCCTATGTTTGGCAAGGCGAGGCGCAATTGCCACAGGAACCCCGCCTTCTGTCCTTGGTGATACCCATTACGAAGGACAGAACATGGAAGGGCTTGGAAGAACAAGCGGATTTTTTCTATTTGAAAGGGTTGCTGATTTCCCTGAACCCCCATTGCCCGTTCCGCGTGGCATCGATTCCACACGACCATCCATTTCACCCCGGCCGTTCGGCCGGCCTCTTTCTGCAAGAGAAACTGGTGGGCGTATTCGGGGAGCTAATTCCGAAAGTGCTGAAACATTGGGAACTGCGAACGCGCGTGCTAGCGGCAGAACTTTACCTGGAACCCCTGCTCGACTGCACTGCCCATCCTTCCTATGTACCTTTTTCGCGTTTCCCACCGATTTCCCGGGATCTATCCATCATTGTTCCAGAAGAGTTGCCCTACACGGAGGTTGAAACCGCAATCCGCAGCGAGGCAGGACCGTTTTTTGCATCCCTGGATCTCTTCGATCATTATCGTGGGGAAGGAATCCCTGCAGGATGCAAGAGCCTTGCTTTCTCGCTTGTTTTCCGTCATTTGGAACGGACCCTTACCGAAGAGGAAGTCGTGGAACCGCTGGAACGAATCCACCGAAAATTGGCGGAACTCGGCGGCGTCCTTCGACAGTAACGCAACGCTGATCCTCCAAACCGTTTCAATGGAACCGTTGGATAGGGACTTCTATCGGCAAAATACACTGAAGGTGGCACGCTCGCTGATCGGCAAATTGCTGGTGTTTGAGCATTCTCAAGGCCGATTAGCAGGAATCATCCTAGAGACGGAAGCCTATCGCGGACCTCGAGACAGAGCCTCCCATGCCTGGCGGGGACCTACGCCGCGAACGAAGTTGATGTTTGGCCCTCCCGGTTTCGCCTACATTTACCTGATCTACGGGATGTACTATTGTTTAAATGTTGTCACCGAGGGCGAAGGATTCCCAGCCGCCGTTTTGATTCGGGCCTTGGAGCCTGTGGAAGGTTTGGATCGGATGCTGCAAAACCGAAATGGCAGTTCTCATCTGACCGATGGACCCGGCAAACTCTGCCAGGCTATTGGTATCGATCAGCGGTTGAATGGAACGGACCTGACACACGGGCCATTGTGCATTACCGCCGGCAGACCTTCAAGAAAGGTAGAGAGGGGACCTCGGATCGGCGTGGACTATGCGGGTGCCTGGCGGGAAAAACCATGGCGATTCCGAGAAACAGCAGTTTGAACTGATACGAGGTGAAGAATTGGACGCGCATGCTTTAAGGGTGCTGGATTTTTCCGTAATCGTTGAAAAGCTGTTGGAGTTGTCTCAAACGATCTACGGTCGAGAGATGAGCGAGCGGTTGGCGCCCATGACCAAATTGGAAGATATCCAGCGTGGCCAGCAGGAGACCACTGAATCCAGGGAATGGCTGGACAAGTTTGATGATTTTTCCTGGGGTCCCGAAGGCAGCGACCTTCGCCCCCTGATAGCGAAGGGTAGGGTAGGGTCAAGTTTGATACCGGAAGAACTACTGCAAATACGCTCCTTTCTTGGCCTGCTTCGCCAAATCAAACAAAGAATGACTGAGGCGCGTTCATTCCCGATCCTGAGCGGGCTGGCTAAAGAGTTTCATCCCCTCACGGCACTGGAAAAAGAGATTGAAAAATCCATTTCAGCCGAAGGAGAGATTCTTGACGGTGCTTCCTACGATTTGCTCCGGCTACGCAAACAATCCCGGCTGATTGAAAGTCGTCTGCGAGAGAAACTGCAGGACTTGATCGACTCGCCCAGCGTGCGGAAATTCCTCCAGGATCCGATCATTACCGTTCGCGACCAGCGCTATGTAATCCCATTAAAGACTGAGTACAAGTCACAGGTTCCGGGGGTAGTGCATGACCGTTCTGCCTCGGGACAAACTGTGTTCATCGAACCATTGGCAACCGTGAATATCAATAATGAGCTGCGGGAAATTCAGCTTAAAATCAAACAAGAAGAAGACCGCATTCTGGCCACTCTATCCGGAGCCGTAGGCGAGCAAGCCGGTGAAATCCTTCGATCCATCCAATCTCTGGCCCGACTGGATTTCATTTTTGCCAAGGCTCGTCTTTCCGAGATCGAACGGGCCGCTGCTCCCAAAGTTGATGAAGGGTCCTTCATCCAATTGGTGGCGGCCCGACATCCCCTGCTGGAGGGAAATTCGGTACCGATCGATATCGAAGTAGGACGGGGATTTCGCACTCTCGTGATCACCGGACCTAATACAGGAGGTAAAACTGTCAGCTTAAAGACAGCAGGATTGCTTGTTTTGATGGCCCAAGCAGGCCTTCACATCCCGGCTTCGTCTCAATCCTGCATCGGTTTATTCCAAAATATCTTCGCTGATATAGGAGATGAACAATCTCTACAGCAGTCTCTGTCTACATTTTCATCCCATATGAGCCAGATTGTACGCATCCTGCGAGAGACGGATGCACATTCCCTGGTTCTCTTGGATGAGCTAGGAGCCGGTACGGATCCGCGCGAAGGAGCCGCTTTAGCCACTGCGATCCTAGAGTCTTTGCACGATCGATGCGTGCGCGTGATTGCTTCAACCCATCACACCGAGCTGATTTCCTTTGCGTATTTCCATCCCGAAGCACGAAACGCAAGCATGGAATTCAACCTGGAGAGTCTCTCGCCCACTTTCCGCATGAAAATGGGAATCCCCGGCTCCAGCCATGCCTTTTTGATTGCCAAACGTCTTGGGCTAAAAGCCGAAGTCTTGGCGGAAGCACAGAAGTTTCTCACGGTGGAGAGAGAAAAGTTGGACGAGTTGATTGGGCGTCTAGAACAGGAACGGCAAAAACTGGAGTCGGATCGAGAGGCCGCGGAAAAAGCGAAAGAAGAGGCATTAAGAATCCGGGATGAATATTCCCGCCAGAGCGAAGATCTCAAAAAGCGCAAAAAGGAAGTACTGCGGGGAGCCTACGCTGAAGCGCAGAAGGTGATTAAGGACAGCCGGAGTCAGATGGAGGAATTGTTGCAGAAGTTACGACAGGAAAAGCCAACTTCAAGCAAAACTGAAGAGATTCGTAAGGAAATTGAACAAGCTCGAGACGCGGTGGAGGACCGGATTGATACTGCGGAGAAACGAGGCCTGCCCGTCAACCTAAGCCGTCTCAAACCTGGGGATGAGGTTTGGATCCCTCGGTTCAAGGCGCAAGGTGTTGTGATGGAGATCAAACTGGAAGAGGGCAAAGCACGGGTACAAATTGGCACCATGCGCGCCAACTTGCATGAAGAGGAAATTGAACGGCTGGAAGCACCGGGTGAAAGCCTGAAAATACAGGCAGAAATTCCCAGCAGACCGCAGGTTGCAGCGGGCAAAGATGTCTCTTGGAAACTCGACCTTCACGGAGAAAAGGTGGAAGCGGCCTTGTCTGCTTTGGATAAGTACCTGGACAATGCAGTGTTAGCCAATTTTCCATTCGTCTATGTCTTGCATGGCCGT
>JAPLHX010000310.1 GCA_026389415.1 Coprothermobacterota bacterium
ACTGATCCGGAGAATCATGATCCAGGAAATTCGGACCAAGACGTTACTGATTGCCTGCAAGGATCCGGATTCCTGGTTTGGTGTGCGGTATCGCTTCAACATCTACCGGGGTTGCCAACACCAGTGCATCTATTGCGACTCGCGCAGCGAGTGCTATGGCATCGAGAACTTCGCTGATATTCAGGTGAAAGTGAATGCGATCGAATTGCTGGAGCAGGAATTGGCTCGCAAACGACAGGTGGCCCTCATTGGTACGGGGGCGATGAGCGACCCCTACACGCCCGCTGAGCGTCTATATAATCTCACCGGCCGCTCTCTCCAAGTCTTGGCGCGTCGGCATTTCGGGGTCCATATCATGACGAAAAGCGACCTGGTGCTGCGCGATGTCGAAATCCTGTCCGCGATTGCCCGCCTGTATTGTTCGGTCGCTTTTTCCATCGACACGACCGACGACAATCTGGCTCTAAAACTCGAGCCGGGAGCCCCCCTGCCCTCAGCGCGCTTTCGTGCTATGGAAACACTGGCCAAGCGTGGCATTCGCACAGGCGTGGCTTTGATGCCGGTCCTGCCGTATCTGGAAGATAACGAAACGAATGTGATTGCAATAGTGCGGCGAGCATCCGAAAGTGGCGCTAGTTTTCTTCTCCCTTGGTTTGGCCTTTCCATGCGTGCCGGCCAGCGTGAGTACTTCTATCTAAAGCTGGATGAATTGTTTCCTGGTTTACGCCGGAAGTACCAACAGCGCTATGGGTTGCGCTATGATTGCCCTTCGCCTGATGCAGCCATGTTAGCCCAAGTGTGCCGGGATGAATGTCGGCGACTGGGACTGATTTGCTCTATGACGGAATGGGTGAAAACAATCCGATTCGGACAACTTTCCTTGTATTAGCTGTCATCCGCGGCTGACAGCGTAGCGATTACGGGTCGGGCGAGGCAGGCCTCGTTTGACCTTATTGTTCCAACTGGAACGCCCAAGCGGTCCCCGGCCGTTCTTGCTCCCAGCGTCGGACACGGGAAAGACATACATGCTTTTGGAACCGAAAGACGGAACCGGTGCCGGTTCGTTGTAGTTGAATGTCTCCAAGCGACGACGTTCAATCTTGGCCCCCACGGCACGCTCGATCGTGGAAACCATCGCCGCATCGTCCCGACCGATGAACGTGAAGGCATCGCCGGTCTTGGCTGCACGACCGGTCCGCCCAATCCGATGGGTGTAGGCATCCGCCGAGTCCGGGATGTCAAAGTTGATCACATGCGAGATCAAAGAGATATCCAAGCCGCGAGCGGCAATGTCTGTGGCTACCAGGATTTGTACGGATCCCCTTCGGAACCCTTCCAGCGCAGCTTGCCGCTTGGACTGCGGCAGGTTTCCCTGCAAAGAAGTCGCCTTGAAACCGGTTTTCTGCAATTGATCCCCCAGGCGCTGGGCCCGGTGCTTGGTTCGTACGAAGACCAGGACGGATTCCGTATCGGTTTTCCGCAACAGCTCCATCAACAACTGGGTTTTTAAATGGGGTTCCACCGGATAGAAAAAATGGGTCACGGTTTCCACGGGCGCCTGGTGACCGACTTGCACAGTAATCGGGTTGCGCAGGATTTCCCGAGACAGGATGCGAATTTCCTCTGGCATGGTGGCGGAAAACTGCAGCGTTTGGCGCTCTTTGGGCAAATGGCGCAGAATGCGCCGGATGTCGGGTAAAAATCCCATGTCCAACATCCGGTCGGCTTCGTCCAGCACCAATACTTCCAGAGCGGACAGGTCGATCGCGCCCTGCCCGATCAGATCCAGCAAACGACCCGGGCAGGCGATCACCACGTCGGTGCCGGCTTTAAGCTTGGCTTTCTGAGGATTGATGCCCACACCGCCGTAGATGGCCGTGCTGCGCAGTTTGGTCTTGCGACCGAACGCGCAGAACGCGGTATGAATCTGCTCGGCCAACTCCCGGGTGGGAGCCAGGATCAGGGCTCGGATCAAACCGGGTTGCCTTCCCAGCAGACGCTGCAGGATCGGCAAGGCAAACACTGCGGTTTTTCCGGTGCCGGTGTTGGCTAAACCGACGAGATCGCGGCCCTGCAAGACTGGCGGAATCGCTTTCTCTTGAATCGGCGTGGGCGTGGTATACCCTTCCGCCCGCACAGTAGCTGCGATCCGCGGATCAAATTGAAACGCTTCAAAACTCAAATAATACTCCTTTGTGGCTTGGTTCGAGAGGTCTTCTTTAGGACCGTTCGCCAGCACAGCGTAATACGCATCTACCCCTGAGGGGTCTTTTGCGTGTGGGCAACGGTAGGGTTGGTCCTGAAATTGACGATTTTCGGTTAGTCAATTCGAGCGAGCAAGCAGTATCCACCGCCCTGTTGTGGCTCCCAATGGCATCTAATCAAACAGGGAAGCTCTCAACAAGAATTTATTGTCCTCCCAATCCGTCTGTTTGTCAAATTCATTGCCGTTTCATCTCGCCGGTTCGGCGCCGCCGATCCAGGCAAGGCAGTGGGTCAACAGCAGCCTTGAAGGGATCGGCGCGCGACGGGATGGTTCACCACGGCACTTTGGCCTGGTGACACTTTGTGCTATACTTCGTCCACTTACCAAACAGCAAGGAGAATCGCGTTGCCTAGATCGAAATCTGCCAAGAAACGGGAAGCGTTAACCAAAAAGAAAACTGAGCGAAACCAAGCTTTAGAAGGAAAAATGAAGGGTATCATCAAGAAGGTCGATCGGTCCATTGCCAAGAAGACGCCAAATGCCGCCGCCCTTGCCAAGGAAACGGCCCAAATCATCGACAAGATGGCTAGCAAGGGAATCATTCACAAAAACCAAGCGGCCCGACGCAAATCTCGTCTTGCCAAGAAAACTCCGCCAAGCGCCTAGTACTTCCATTCCGATCCGCTATCGAACGGAGCCTACGCTCCGTTCTTTTTTATTGGAGACCTCACAGCAATAGAGACGATGAACGTTTCCAGCAACAGTTGGGGATCCATCCCAGCCCGCTTGACTTGCTGATCGATCCGGGTCAACTGCTCTAGACCGGCCAAGGCTTGAATTCGGGAAAGCCGATGGGGCAGCTCCAGATATTTTTTTACGGCAAAGGGGTGTTCACCAATCTTTTGCGCCAAGCGATAATAATCCGTCCGACGGATTTCTCCCCACTCGGCCAATTGGTAGGCCATGCGGAACTGGCGGAACAGAAGAGCGAGGATTCGACCGGTAGCTTCACGATCTTTGGCTGAGAGTGAACCCAGAACTCGTATCGCCCGCCGGCAATTCTGGGCCACAACCGCCTCCACCAAGTCAAATACCGCCCCTTCTTCGTAGGGGAAGACCGCTTCGGTTGCAGAAGCTGAGGATAACTCACCATCATCGCCCACAAACAAAGAAATCTTTTCAATTTCGTTGGCCAATCCCTCCAGGGTTCCATCGGTATGCAAGAGCAGCCACTCGCAAACGTCCACGTTCGCTTTCAAGCCACGGGCAGCGAACGAACGACGGATGAAGCCTTCCAATTGGCGTTGATCCAGCACAGGTTCCTTGACGATTGCTCCTTCTAGTTGGACGGCTTCCTCTGCTGAATCGTCCTCGCATTCCAGCAGAAGGACCTCCTCGGGACAGGGTGGAGGGAGGGCTAAAAAAAACTCCTTGCGCAGAGATGGTTTGAGATCCTGTAGGTTCTTGATCAGTGTCAACCGGCGGGAAGCAAACAAACAAAAAGAGTCTTGCTCTTGCCAACGTGCCCCTTCCGTTGCGTCTTGCAGGCGAAATTCCCCATCAGGAACCAGGAATTTTCCCTGCAAGGCCTTTACTAACCGGTTCTTGAGGAAGAATGACGATCCCAGCAAGAGATAGAGAGGGGAAATCGTGCCCGCTTCTGCCTGTTTTATTGCTTCCAGATAGTCTAGTTCTTTCAACAAGGCGGAACGCGGACTATGGGATCTGGAATGAACGTCCACCATGGACGTTGCCCCGCTTTCCTTTCTCTTCGGTTTCTCATTTTTCTGTACTGATTGTAATCGTTTGCCCGTCGCTCTGCAGGAGAATGGTCCCTCGCACTTGGGTCTGCAGAACAGGCACCTGGTGTTCTGCCAGCAACGCCAGGGTAGCGGCAGAAGGATGGCCAAATGAATTCGGTCCCACGGATATCACGGCGATCCGGGGGATCACCTGATCCAACAACCGATCATCAAGCGAGGTGGAGCTTCCATGATGGGGAACTTTCAACACATCGGCCTGCAAGTTCCCATTCTGGGCCAGGGTAGTCCGGCCTTGTTCCTCAATATCACCGGGGAACAAGAGGCGAGTCCGGCCGAAGATCAGAAGCTCCACCAGCGATTGATCATTCATCTTCCAATCGGAAATTGCGGCAGCAGAGGGGGCAATGATTTCCACTATCGTTTGACCGCTGATCAGGCGGAAACCGGCGGAAACCTCTCGCCAGGGAATCCCTTGCTCTCGAAGCAGAGTCAGCAGCTCGGCAGGCGCCTCCTGGGCCGATCCAAAGAGAAACAGTTGCACCGGGATCCGCTCCAAGATTGGCAGGATTCCTTTCAAATGGTCATCGTGAAAATGACTGAGGAACACCACATCCAATCGACGGATGCCCAGGTCCTCCAGATAGCGCAAACTGTCCTTACCGGCGCCACCGTCAAATAACAGGTTTGCTCCTTCCGGTGTCCGCACCAAAATGGAATCTCCTTGCCCTACATCGATGAAATGGACTTGCAGCAACTGTGGCGGGAAGATTGCCGGCACCAGAGCTTCCCAGGCAATAAACACGAGGAAGACTGCGATCAAGACGACCACGGCTGGCTTTCGCCAGCGCTGTTTGGCATACAGCAGGCAGGCCAACAAGGCAGCCGCCAAGCTCAGCCAATACGTAAGGGACAGCCACCAGGGAGGATTGGGCACGATCAAGTTGGCCAGCGGAAGCTGCGCCAGTCCCCGCAGAATTTGGTCCATCAGCCAAACGCCTTTTCCCAGCACCCATAGCAACACCTGCCCTGCGGCAGGCCAGAAAAGGGCGACTAAAGCGGAAAATAATCCCAGTGGCGTCAGGAACGCTACGATGGGCAGGATCAGTAGATTCGCGATCGGCGCCACCAGTGGGAATGAATGGAAAACGGACGCCAGCAACGGCAGCACACCGACTTGAGCGGCCAATGTCGTGAAAACTGCACCCTTTAACCAACGCGGCGTTCGCGTTGGCAACCCGTTCTGCAGATCGGGCAGAAATGCAAATAGACAAATCGTAGCGAGAAAAGAAAGCTGAAAATCTAAGGCAAAAAGGGCAAGTGGATCCAAGATCAGCACCACCAGGGCAGCAACGGCCATGGTGGTGGGGAAATCCTTCTCCCGCCGCACCAATGTAGCCATTAAGGCGATTTCTGCCATGATGGCAGCTCTGGCAATGGAAGGCACCCAGCCGCAAAGGGTCGCGTAAAGAGGGATCAGCAGCAAGGCAAGTAGCACCGGCCAGCGTCGCGGAAGACGCAACCAATGCCCCAGCAACAGCAGAAAGGAGGCGATCAGGACAACGTTTAAACCGGATGCCGCCAGAATATGGGCCGTACCCGTTTCACGGTAAGGACGTGCACTTTCCTCCGAAATCCCGGCGATTCGACCCAGCAACAAACCCGCAAGGATTTGACCTTCGGGCGACGGCACCGCTTGAGTAATCGCTTGGCCGATGTGCGTCTGCGCATCGAGCCAAAAACGCCCGAACGGAGTCAGTGC
>JAPLHX010000002.1 GCA_026389415.1 Coprothermobacterota bacterium
AGGGGGTGAACCCTACGGGGTGAGTATCTCCGGCGCGGGATAGACATCCGCGCGAATCAGGCTGACCTTGAGGATCTTGTCTCCAATTTGGATCGCTTTCACCACGTCCATCCCCCGCGTCAACTGACCGAACACGGTATAGTTGCCATCCAGGCCGGGCTGGGGCATCAGACAGATGTAGAACTGGGAACCGGCGGAATTGGGGTCTTCCCCCCGCGCCATGGCCACGGTCCCTTCCAGGTGCTTGCGGGCACCGAACTCAGCCTTGATAAGGTAGCCGGGTCCACCGGATCCGTCGCCGTTAGGATCGCCGCCCTGGATCACGAAATCGGCCACCACGCGGTGGAATGTCAAACCGTCATAGAACCCCTTTTTGGCCAAACTGATGAAATTGGCCACGGTGTTGGGAGCGGTATCCGGGTAGAGCACGAATTCAATCACCCCTTTATCCGTTTCCATCGTCACCAGCGGTAGCGAAGCGGTAGCGGTCACCGGTATGCTGGGACTAGTGGTAGGCGTGGGGGTGACGGTGGGCGAAACGGGGGTCGAGGGAGTCGACGATTCCGCAGGAAAGGGGACGGGTGATTGGGTGGGATTCATTTTTGCCTCCCGGCAGGCGACCAATCCCGTAAGGACGGTCGCAAGAATTACGAGCATGATCACAACGCGCATCGTTTTCACGAATGAGCTTCCTCCAACTTAGGTTTGATTTTGCGCAGGAGCTCTTCTTTCAGGTTTGGGTCGGCCAGCCATCGTTTCAGTTCCGTCCAAACCAAGGAGCATTCGTCCTGGGCGGAATACCCCAGGATTTCCCGCAGCAATCGATCCATCAGTGTACGGTTCTCGCGCGCATCTGGCAAGCCGATTTCCTCCATTAGGCCACCAAGATGCCTGGTGTAGCAGGACACGTCGTCGCCTCCTTTGCTTTTGTTCTGCGCCAACTGGTTCAATTCCGACATCGATCTTCAGGCGAGAGTCTTGGCAACTCTCCCAGGGTTGTCATTTGATTTTTCCTTCCCTCAAGTGATTGTAGCCGAACAAGTACCAAAGTCCGCTGCCGATCTCGGTGCCGCAAGCCTGCTGGCGCAAGAGAAACTCACGGATCCGGTCCGTTTCCACTAAGTGAACTTGGATCTCCTCCGCCGGATCAAGAGCTTGCCTTGGATTGGCGTTGTCTGGATCGGTTTCGTCCACTTCCATCGACACCAAATAGGAATTCTCGTTCATGATCGCCGCGTTCACCTTCAGACGAGGACTGATCTCCATCACGCGACCAAGATAACCCGTCTCTTCCTTCAACTCCCGCACCGCTTCCGCGGCAATGTCTTCACTCTCTGCCACTCCGGCCGGAAAGGTCAGAATCCATCCTCCGATCGGCGGTCGGAACTGTCGGATCAAAAGGTGGCGCTGGGAAGGTTGCAGGATCGCGTGAATCGCTAGAGTGGTGCGGCTGGCTCGTCGCTCCACCATTTCCCAACGAATGGGGTCGCCGCTGGCATTGGCCAGTACAATCTCTTTCATCCGTAGCCAATCCCCCTGGTAGAGGAGGCGCTCCTCGGTTTTCTTCATCTAAAACTTGTATCCGAACCGGCGTAATAGGCTCTTGCGCTCCACGATGTCTTGCTCGGTTTCCACCCCTTTGCTCTTGTCCCCATCGATCACGCCCAACACTCCCCGACCCCGCTCGTTCTCAGCCACGATCACGGTTACCGGGTTGGCCGTGGCACAGAAGATCTGACAGACCTCCGGTACCAGCTTGACTGCGTTCAGCACATTGATCGGGAAAGCTTCCTGCAGGAAAATCAGGAAGGAATGGCCACAGCCGATTGCAGCGGCATTCTTGTTGGCCAGTTCCACCAATTCCGGATCGTTGCCGGCAAACCGGACCAGGCAGGGGCCGGAAGACTCGCAGAAAGCCAGGCCGAAGCGAATGGAAGGAGCGGAGCCGACCAGAGTCTCGTAGAGATCCTCCACCGTCTTGATGAAATGAGACTGGCCGAAAATCAGGTTCAAACCCTGCGGATTCTCTATTTCTACCGTCTTGATGTCCATAGTGTTTCCTCCTCTCGCATCTGACTCTATTGTATGACGGATGGCGCAATCTTCGCCGATGCTTCAAGCGGGGATTGCGCGGCGTTCACACTGCCGTTGCACCCCGTCAGTCAGTAGACCCCGAAGTCAATCGGAGCCGGCTCTCTATTTAAGATTAGGCATTTGCATGGAACCCTTGAGAGCCCAAGTCATCGCGCTGATTGACAGTCAGGAATCGATGCGGAACCAGTCCCTGGATTTTCGAGATCCGGTTTTTTTCGGCGATAACTGGAGAACATCATCCGTTTCACAAACGACTACGGGCGATAGGCGAGTTTGCTATAATACCCACAAATTTAGCGGAAATGGGGTATGAAATTTGACGGAAGTCTCTGTCCATCCCACGGCGGAAGTATCTCCAAAAGCGACCGTCGGCCGAGGGACCAAAATCTGGAACCAGGTGCAGGTGCGCGAGGAGGCGGTGATCGGGGAGGACTGTATTCTCTCCAAGGACGTGTACATCGACGCCGGGGTGCACATCGGCTCCCGGGTGAAGGTCCAGAACGGCGTCTCCGTCTACCACGGCGTAACAGTGGAGGACGACGTCTTCCTCGGACCGCACATGGTCTTCACTAACGACCGCTATCCCCGATCCTTCAACACCGATTGGCAGGAGGTGGAGACGCTGGTCCGGAAGGGAGCCTCGATCGGCGCCGGGGCGGTGATTGTCTGCGGCATCACTCTGGGCGAGTACTCGATGATCGGCTCGGGCGCGGTGGTGACGAAGGACATCCCTCCCAACGCCTTGGTGGTGGGGAATCCAGCTCGAATCGTCGGGGGCGTCTGCACCTGCGGCCTCCCTCTCCGCCTGGCCGACCGCTTGCTCGAATCCGCCGGAACCTTCCGCTGCTCCCACTGCCACGAGACGATCGCCCTTCCCCCTGAAGTGGCGGTGGAGATTCGCAAGTGAGAATCAACATCGCTTCCCCCGACATCGGCGAGGAGGAGACCGCTCCCTTCACCTTCATCGCCTCCGCCAACGCCATCCTCTACACCGGGGCCAAGCCGGTGTTCGTGGATGTGCGGGAGGAAGATTTCAACCTGGACCCCAACCAACTGGCATCCGCTTTAACCCCCGCCACCAAGGCAGTGTTGCCCATTCACCTCTACGGTCAGACGGCGGAGATGGAACAGATCGCCACCTTCTGCCAAACGCACAACCTTCACCTGGTGGAGGACACCTGCCAGGCCCACGGCGCCACATACCGGAACAAGAAAGCCGGTTCTTTCGGCGTGGGCACCTTCTCCTTCTACCCGACCAAGAACATGACCACCTCTGAGGGGGGCATGATCACCCTGGATGATGAGGCATTGGCCCACACCTGCGATATGATCCGCAACCATGGCTCCCAGAAGCGCTACTACCACGAGATGCTGGGCTTCAACTTCCGTATGACCGACATCGAAGCAGCGATCGGCCTGGCCCAGTTGGCCAAGCTGGAGCGAAACAACGAGAGACGGAAAACCAACGCGCTTTTTTATGGGGAAGCCCTGAAGGATGTGCCGGGAATCGTCCTGCCCCGAGAGCTACCGGG